>JBBRGM010000277.1:0-6326 GCA_038240725.1 Burkholderiales bacterium
GCAGACGCCGCACCTGACACAACCCAATAATCTGTCGTCTCTATCGTGGCCCGGGGGTGTGTGGGGCCGGGGGAGGCGGGCGCCCCCCCTGGGTTGGGGGGGCTACCCGGCGTCCCCCCCCTTTGCCCCGCGCCCAAAATCACCCCGGTCGCGCACGCAAGACGTGTTCAGAGCTTCCCTAGTTAGAAACGGTTGCCGTGCGGGCCGCGCGATGGCGCCTCTGCCACGCCTGCGCCGCAGCGCCGAGAATGCCCTTTGGCATAAAGATAATGAACAGCACCAGCAGCAGGCCGTACAGCATCGTGTCGAGCCCATGGATGTCGTGACCCAGTGCGAGCCGTAATACTTCCGCGAGCAGCAGCGTGAACACCGCGCCCACCGTTGGGCCGATGCGCACGTACATGCCGCCCGCAATCGCACCGAACACCATTTGCAGGCTGACGCCGATGCCGGAAACCGTTTCCGGATTGATGTAGAGCTGATACTGCGCGTAGAGCACGCCGCCGACGCAGGTCATCAAGGCGGAGATGATCGTGATCGTAAGCTTCAGACGCGTGACGCTGATGCCGATCGAGGCTGCTGCGTCTTCTTCCTGGCTGATCGCTTCGAGGGCAATACGCGCCATCGATCGGTCGACCCGCGTCCACACCCATAAGCCCGCGAGCCAGAACGCGAGAACGATGTAGAACCACACCGTCTTCGATGAAAATTGCAGTGCTGCGATCGACCACGACGTGTCGGCCAGCGCGGTCTGCGGCGTGGCGCCGAGCGAGCCGCCGGTCTGATCGCGCAAAGCGACGATCACCATGCGAGCGATCTCTGACAGCGCCATCGTCACCAGCGCGAAGTAGTGGCCGACGATCTTCAAGCGAAAACAGGGATAACCGATGATGCATGCAACGAGCGCGGCGACGACCAGCGCGATCGGCGTGCCGATCCAGGGCGACAGGCCGAAGTGATTCCAGCACATCACCACCACGTAAGCACCGATGCCGAGAAACGCGCCATGTCCCAGGCTCGTGAGGCCGAGCCGACCCATCACCGCCCAACCGGTGTATATGAAGCCCCACAGCAGGCAGAGAATGATCAGATGCAGCGGATAGTTTCCCAGGCCCAAAAACGGTATCAGCGCCAGCGCGGCGACTCCGATCCACGGCAGCCATCGCATCACGATTTCGCTCCGAACAAACCTTGCGGCTTGACGAACATCGCAGCGATGAAGAACAGAAACGCAATCACGTATCCCCATTCGAGGTGGAAAAAGTAGCCACCGACCGAAATGAATTGCGCGAATATAAACGCAGCGGCAAAGCCGCCGAGCAGATTGCCGAGTCCGCCGAGCACGCAGACGAGAAATACGACAGGCCCGAACGTCAAGCCAATGGCGGGGTGAATGTCGTACTGCAGAACCAGCAGACACGCAGCGAGTCCCGCAAGCGCGCCGCCGAGCGCTGAGGTGATCAAAAAGATGCGCTGCGGATTGACGCCCATCATCGGCATGACCGCGCGATCCTGCGCGATTGCCCGGATCGCCGTGCCGAGATACGTGCGTTTGAGAAACAGCGACAGGCCGACCATGCTGACGAGAGCGACTACGAAAGCAACGAGCCGCGCGGCACTGAGATACAACTCGCCGAGCTGAATCTGTGGCAACTGCACGCCGATGTTCTTGAATTCGACCCCGAACGCAAGCGTGGCGACGCCCTGCAGAAAGAACAGCACACCGCCGGTGACTAGAAGCTGATTGATCGGCTCAGCAGCGAGTACAGGACGGATCACGAATTGATGCAGCAGTACGCCGAGGAACGCGACGATCAAGATGCACAGCGGAAACACCAGCCACAGCGGCCAGCCGTAGACCGCATGCAGGTAGTACACAGCATACATGCCGATCATGATCAGCTCGGCGTAACAGATCCACACCACGTCGATGACGCCGAAGATGAGGTTCAAGCCGAGCGCGAGCAGCGCGAGCACCCCGCCGAACAGAATGCCGTTGATGACGGCTTCGAGCAAAAAAATGTCGAACATTTTTAAGGGCGGTGATCAGTGATTCAACTACGGTGATCAGTGATCAGTGATCAGTGATCAGTGTAAAAGAACCTAGGTACATTGAAATCGAAGTCTCGTTCATAAGATTTTTCTCGTGCTGACGTCGGTTGTTAATCGAACCACATCTCCGGCTCTTGTCTTTCACCGATCACCGATCACGGAAGTTAGATTCCCAAATACGCCTGTCTGATCTCGGGATTCGCGAGCAATTCTTCCGCCGTTCCGCTCGACTTGATCCGTCCCGTTTCCAGCAGATAAGCGCGATGCGCGATACGCAGTACCTGACGAATGTTCTGTTCGACAATCAGCACCGTGTAGCCCTCGGCGCTCATCTTGCGCACCGCTTCGAAGATCGACTGCACGACCACCGGCGCGAGTCCGGCCGACGGCTCATCGAGCAGCAACAGCTTCGGGCTCGACATTAGCGCACGGCCGATGGCGCACATCTGCTGTTCGCCGCCGGACAACGTTCCTGCGAGTTGTGCGCGGCGCTCTTGCATACGGGGAAACAAGCCGTACACGAGCTCGAGTCGCTGGGCGAAGCGCGCGCGTGCCGGCGGCGTGAATGCGCCCATGCGCAAATTGTCCTCGACGCTCAGCCGGGGAAACAGCCGCCGGTTCTCCGGCACGTGAGCGATGCCATGGTCGATCAGCTCATGCGGGGGCGTGCGGTTGACCTTCTTTCCTTCCATCGTGATGTCGCCGGCGCTCGCGTCGATCAACCTCGAGATAACGCGCAGCAATGTAGTCTTGCCGGCGCCGTTGGGACCGATCACCGCGACGGTTTCGCCCGCTTCGATCCGCAAATCCACGTCGAACAGCGCGCGAAAGCCGCCGTACCCTGCAGACACGTTGGTAAGCGAGAGCATCAGTGGGCTCGTGCAGCCACGCCGTCCTGCACTTCCTGCGCATCGGTGCCTAGATAAACCTCGATGACCTTGGCGTTGTGCGCGACTTCGCTCGGCTTGCCTTGCGCAATCAGCTCGCCGTGATCGAGCACGACCAGCCGGTCGACTACGCGCATCAGCACGCCCATGATGTGCTCGACCCAGATGATCGTCACGCCGCGTTGCGAGCGGATGCTCGACAGCAACGCCGCCGCTTGTTCCATCTCGGTTTCGTCGAGGCCCCCGAGCGACTCATCGGCGAGCAGCAACTTCGGTTGCGTTGCGAGCGCGCGCGCCAGCTCGAGCTTTTTCAGCGCAGCGGCTCCCAGACCATCGACTCGGACATCCTCATGCGACCGCAGATTCACGAGCTCGAGCGCGTCCTTCGCCTGCGCAAATGCCTGCTGCCGCGATGGCCGGTGTGCCTGGCCGTAAAACGCGGCGAGCGCGACGTTCTCGATTAGCGAAAGCCGCCGGAATGGCCGCGGGATCTGAAAGGTGCGCGCAATGCCATAGTGCGCGACGCGATTTTGCGCATGCCCGGCGATTTCGCGATCGAGAAAGCGGATCGAGCCTGCGGTCGGCGCGAGTGCGCCGGACAACAGATTGAACGTGGTGCTTTTGCCCGAACCATTCGGACCGATGAGGCCGAGTATTTCGCCCTGCTGGACTTCGAACGACACCTGGTTGACCGCAGTGAAGCCGCCGAAGACTTTGGTGAGGCCAGCAACGCTCAGCATCGCGGTCTCATGCGTGATCGCCCGATCGACATCGCTTCCAGCCCCAGCGACATACGGTGTTTCGACATACGGTGTTTATTGGTTGGAATAGCGATGCGTCTTCGGCCAAGGCAGCACTGCGTCTGCTGTGCGCAATCGCGCGGGCCACACGACCTGGGTCTTGCCGCCGATGTACTGCGTCACCACCGGCGAGCAGCGCTCGTTCTGTCCGGACATGTCGGTGCCCGGCGGGAAGAATTTGACGCCGTAGCCCTGTATCGTGCCGCCGTCGGGGATGTCGGTGTCGAGCGCCGCCTTGCGCAGCGCTTCCGGATCGACGCCGCCGTATTTCTTGATCGCGCGCGGGAGCACGTCGGTCAGAAAAATCCACGCTTGATTGAAACCCATGGAAACGTGCGGCGGCACCTGATCGGCTTTGGTCTCCGCTTTATAGCGCTTCACCATTTCTTGCGTG
The DNA here is from genome assembly GCA_038240725.1 of Burkholderiales bacterium. Classification (GTDB taxonomy): domain Bacteria; phylum Pseudomonadota; class Gammaproteobacteria; order Burkholderiales; family SHXO01; genus SHXO01. The sequence goes on from JBBRGM010000277.1 coordinate 4,134, forward strand.
ATCTGGCCCAGGCCCGGTGCCAGCGCTTTCGGGTCGATCAGTTGCGCGGCCACCGGATCGACCGAGAAGATATATTCGGCATCGTTGCCGAATGCTTCGTGCAGTTTGTCGTACTGCCCGTAGCCGGCGCCGTGCCCGATCAACGCCGCCCACTTCAGTCCTTGCTCGCGCGCTTGCCGCCAGAACAGCGTGATGTCGGGGTTATAACCCACGTGCAGAATGACGTCGGCACGTGCGCGACGCAATTGCGTAACCAGACTGGACAAGTCCGGCGCGGTTGCCGAGTAGCCTTCTTTCAGCACCACCTGAATGCCGTATTTCTTGCAGCTCTCGTCGGCAGCACCGGAGACGCCGCTGCCGAATGGCCCGTCCTCGTAGATGATCGCGACTTTGAGATCCTTCGGATCTTTCTTCAGCTTGGTCTTGGCGTTCTCGTTCAGGAACGTGCACGAGGCGGCGCCGTACTGATCGGTGTGCACTTGCGGCCTGAATACATAACGCAGATTCTTGCCTTTGAACACGCTCGACGCGGTGCATGTCGTTGCCCACATGAATTTCTTCGCCGCATCGACTTTCTGGGCCATCGGCACGCAGTGCGCGCTCGAATAAACCCCCATGACGAGGTCGACCTTTTCCTGATCGAGCAAGCGTGTCGCTTCGTTGATCGCCACGTCGGCTTTCGATTGCGCGTCGGCATAGACCGGAACGATCTTGTAGCCCTCGACGCCGCCTTTCTCGTTGATCATATCGATGGCGATCTTGTTGCCGAGCGCGGCGGCCTGCGATCCACCGGACGCGAACGGGCCGGTGTAGTCGTAGATCACACCGATCTTTACTTCCTTTTTCTGCGCATAGGCGCTGGAAAGCGCGGTGAGCAGGGCAGCGGCGAGCACTGCGGATACGATACCAACGACACTGCGCTGCGCGACCATGGTCTCTCCCTGATGTATTTTGTTCTCGATCGGCGCGGTGCTGCCGAGATCCTCTTTTGGCGCGCCCGTCTTGCTCCGCTGACCACTCGGCCAGTACCCGATCGCGAGCGGCGTCGAAAGCGCTGACCGTGCGCGAAGCGTATCTTTCAACCGCGGCGGCGACAAGCGTGAGCCTAGCACGCCGCCGCGTTTCGTCGTCGCTTCGCGGCGCAACATCGAAATTCAGGGGGCATGCATGCGCGTTGCAATCATCGGCGGTGGCACCATCGCCCGGCTATTTCTGCAGCACATCCGAGCAGGAGATCTGGGCACCGCAGAGGTCGTCGCCGTAGTCGGACGAAACGAGAGCTCGCGCGGCAACGCCCTCGCCGCAGAGTTCGCAGTGCCCTTCGTGATCGGCATCGAAGCACTGATCGCCTGCAAGGCCGATGTCGTTGTGGAAGCGGCCTCGCACGAAGCTGTTCGCACGTTCGGATCTGCGGTGTTGCGTTCCGGCGCCGCGTTCATCGTGCTGTCGGCAGGCGCGTTGGCAGACGACGCGTTGCGCGCGGCGCTCGAGCGCGCGGCCGCGGAGCACAGTGCCTTGTTGTACGTGCCGTCCGGGGGGATCGGGGGTCTCGACGCGCTGAAGGCTGCGTGCATAGCAGGCGTGGATTCCGTCACCATCGCGGTGACCAAACCGGCGCGTGCGTGGAAGGGCATTGCCTACGTCGAGGGGCTGGGAGTCGATCTCGACAGTCTGGTCGGTTCCATCGTTTTATACGACGGACCTGCGCGCGACGGCGTGCCGCATTTCCCGGCCAACGTTAATATCGCGGCCGTACTATCGCTCGCGGGCATCGGCTTCGATCGCACGCGGCTAAAGGCGGTCGCCGATTCGCATCTCACGCACAACACGCACTACATCGAGGTCAGCGGTAAAACCGGCAGCATTTCGATCAAACTGGAGAACGTACCATCGCCGGAAAATCCGAAGACGGCGTGGCTGGCGTGCTACAGCGCGTTGGCGGCGCTCAAGTCGATGCAGTCACCTACGCGCTACGGCACCTGATGTTGCTTCGACGCAGGTCACTTTCCGACGCCATGCTGTTCGGTGCTGCGCTTCTGTTCGCACACCTTCCGATCGAACGCCTGGCCGGTTAAAACGTCGTCGTAGAGCTCGCGCAGAAAGCCCATGAACAGCGGCGTGTAGAACTCGTTGTGGTCGCTGACCACCGGCGCTTTCGTTTGCACGATCCAGAACGGGCTATCCGGATTGCCT
>JBBRGM010000278.1:0-6303 GCA_038240725.1 Burkholderiales bacterium
CTGCGAACGCTCGATCTTGAAGAACGGCTCGAAGATCTGCTTGATCGGCTGCCCGAATCCTTCCGCCGAATCCTGCATGCGCGCGGTCAAGCCGGGAAAACCGCCGTCCCAGGCGTCGGCGCGACGCATGCCCCCGCGATAGAACCGTCGTACGAACAGATAAGTCAGCAACACGGTTATTACGATGCCAAGAAGAAACAGCAGCGCGCTGTAGCTCGCGCGTTCCGGCGCGATCGCGGTGAGGAACACCCAACTCGACGCCTGCATGCTTTCTTCGAGTGTCCCGCCGACAAGTGCCTTCGCAATCGGGTCGATCGCCGTCAGCACGAATACCGGCACCAGCCCCAGTACGACGCACCACAGCGCCAGCCAAATCAATCCGGCGCGCTCTGCGGGTCCGGCATCGCGTACCTGTACATGACGCTCGCGCGGCATGCCGAGGAATACGATCCCGAAGAACTTGACCATGACGTAGCCGGACAACGCTACGGCAAGCGCAAGTGCTGCAGTGGCCACGGGCACCAGCATGTTGAGATAACCGTTGGGCAGCGTCGGCGTCAGCAGAAATGCCTGGAACAGCAGCCACTCGGACGCGAATCCGTTCAGCGGCGGCAGACCGGCAATGGCAAGTGTGCCGACCAGCGCAAGACCTGCCACCCACGGCATGCTGCGGATCAAACCGCCGAGTTTGCCCAGACTGCGATGGTTGGTCGCGTGCATCACCGAGCCGGTGGTGAGAAACAGCAGCGTCTTGAACAGCGCGTGATTGATGCAGTGATACAAAGTCGCCGCGAGCGCGAGTGCCGCGAGCACGTTCATCTCGTAAGCGTGAAACAACACGGCCAGGCCCATACCGGCAAGAATGATCCCGATGTTTTCGATCGACGAGTAAGCCAGCAGCCGTTTCATGTCGGTTTGCACGGTGGCGAACATGACGCCGAACAACGCGGTCAACAGTCCGAGCGACAACGCTGCCACGCCCCACCACCAGATCTGCTGATGCAGCAGGTCGAACGTCACCCGCAGCAATCCGTAGATCGCGGTCTTCAGCATGACGCCGCTCATCAATCCGGATACCGGCGATGGCGCGGCCGGGTGCGCTTCCGGCAGCCAAACATGAAGCGGAACGAAGCCCGCCTTGGCCCCGAAGCCAAACAGCGCGAGCAGAAACGCGACCGATGCCCAAACGGACGGCAGCGTGTTTGCGCGCATGGCATCGAATGTATAGTTCCATTGCCCGATCTGCAGCGTGCCGTAGCACAGCAGAATGCCGAGCGCGCCGATATGCGCAACGACGATATACAGCAGTCCCGCGCGGCGCGTCTGTGCATCTTCGTGATCGGTCATCACGAGAAAGTACGAGGAGAGCGCCATCGTTTCCCACGCCACCATGAACAGGTAGGCGTCGTCGGCGAGAATCACGACGGCCATACTCGCGAGAAACAAGTGGTACTGCACGCCGATGAGACGAATGTCGCCGCCGCCGCCGGCGAAGTAACCGGTCGAGTAGAGCGACACGCCGGCGCTGACCGAGCCGAGCAGCACCAGGAAAAATGCCGCGAGCGGATCGAGACGCAAATGAAATGGCAGATCGGGCAAACCGAGCGGCAACACCAGCGCGTGCGGATCGCTCGACAGTGAAGGGAACGCCGCGATCGCGAGCACCAGTCCACCGAACGCGCCGAGCGAGAAGATGATTTGCGCGCTGGTGCCGCGCGAGGTGCGCAGCAGCGTACTCAACAGGCCGACCGCGATCCAGAACAGCGGCACAGCCAGCACGATGTAGAAGGATGACAAGGCGGACGATGACGTCATTGATGAGACGATGAGTCCGGCGGCACCGGCAGCGCTGACGAGTGATCGCCGATCACGCGGGCCGCCGTATGCGCCATCGAAGCGGGATCATACCTTAACAGCACTGCACGCCCATGCGTCTCTGAGAGCGAGACACACGGTGACGCCGGCCGGCGTCAAACGCGCAGAAACTCCTGCCGGCCGCCCATCCATCGCTGCAAATGCATCTCGGCGTGCTCAGGCCATTTGGCCAGCAGCCGCTCCGCCGCATCGCGCGCATGCTCGAGCAGATCGAGATCGCGCTCGAGGTCGGCGAACCGCAACAGCGGCAAACCGCTCTGGCGCGCGCCCAGCAACTCCCCCGGCCCGCGGATGCGCAGATCGTGCTGCGCAATCTCGAAGCCGCTGTTGTTCTCGTAGATGATGCGCAGCCGCTCACGCGCAGTTTGCGACAGCGGCCCCTGGTAGAGCAGGATACAGACGCTGGCATCGGCGCCGCGGCCCACCCGGCCGCGCAACTGATGCAGCTGCGCGAGTCCCATCCGTTCGGCGTTCTCGATCACCATCAGCGATGCGTTGGCGACGTCGACGCCGACTTCGATGACAGTAGTGGCGACCAGCAACTGCACGTCGCCGGACTTGAAGCCGGCCATCACCGCCGCTTTCTCGCTGCTCGGCATGCGGCCGTGCACCAGCCCGACGCGCAGATCTGGAAATGTGCTTTGGATGCGCGCAAATGCATCCAGCGCGGTCTGCAGCTGCAGTGCCTCGGATTCTTCGATCAGCGGGCACACCCAGTACGCCTGCCGGCCCTGCATACAGGCGTCGCGCACGCGCGATTCGACTTCATCGCGGCGCGCATCGGACAGGAGCTTGGTGACGATCGGCGTGCGGCCCGGCGGCAGCTCATCGATCACGGAGACATCGAGGTCCGCGTAGTAGCTCATCGCGAGCGTGCGCGGAATCGGCGTCGCGCTCATCATGAGTTGATGCGGCTGCTCGCCTTCGCGCGCGCCTTTCTGCCGCAACGCGAGCCGCTGCTGGACGCCGAAGCGATGCTGCTCGTCGACGATGGCCAAGCCCAGCTTTTGAAACTCGACTTGATCCTGAAACAACGCGTGCGTTCCCACCGCGATCTTGGCCTCGCCATCGGCCACGCGCGCGAGCTGGGTGCGCTTCTGTTTGCGGCCGAGCCGACTGGCAACCCACGCGACTTCGAGCCCGAGCGGCGAGAGCCACTGCGCGAACTTCTGGTAATGCTGTTCGGCGAGAATTTCGGTCGGCGCCATCACCGCAACCTGGTAGCCGCTCTCGACGGCCTGCAGCGCGGCGAGCGCGGCAACTACGGTCTTGCCGCTGCCGACATCGCCTTGCAACAGGCGCTGCATCGGATGCGGCCGGGCGAGATCGGCGCGAATCTCGCGCAGCGCGCGCTCCTGCGCACCGGTGAGCTGGAAGCTCAGTTGCGCAAGCAGCTTGGCGGCGAGCTCACGATTGCGCGGCAGCGGCGGCGCCGAAACCTGCTGCCGTTTGCGATGATGAATGCGCATGGACAACTGCTGTGCCAGCAGCTCGTCGAACTTGATCCGCTGCCACGCGGCATGCGTTCTCCCCTGCAGCAGATCGATCGGCGCCTGCGGCGGCGGATTGTGAAGGTAGGCGATGCTGTGTTTGAACGAGGGCAACCGCAACGGCTCGACGATTTCGCGCGGCAGTGTGTCGGCCATCGCGGCGGTATCCAGCGCGCGCTCGACCAGTTTGCGCAGCGCGGGCTGCGACAAACCGGCGGTGGTTGGATACACCGGCGTCAGCGATAGCGGCAGCGGCTCGTCTCCGCGCAGCACGCGATAACGCGGATGGACCATCTCGGCACCGAAAAACCCCTTGCGCAATTCGCCCAGCAAGCGCAATCGCACGCCGGGCGCAAGCTGCTTTTGCTGACTCGGATAGAAGTTGAAGAAGCGCAGATGCAGGCTTTCATCGCCATCGCGCAGCTTGCACACCAGCGTTCGCTTCGGGCGATACTGGACGCGCGTTTCTTCGACTTGCGCGTCGACTTGCACAGTCACGCCTTCCGGCGCATCGGCTACGCTCAACAGTTTGGTTTCGTCTTCGTAGCGCAAGGGAAGATGCAGTACGAAATCGATCTCGCGCTGCAAGCCGAGCTTGTCGCAATGTGCGATCACCGCCGCCGGGATCGCGAACGCCGGAGTGCTGATCGGCTTGGCCGCAGCTCTTTCCAGTTTCGCCGCAGGTTTGTCCGGCGTGGCGGCAGCTTTCTCCGGCTTCGTTGCAGCTTTCTCCGACTTCGTCGCGACGTTCTCCGGCTTCGTCGCAACTCTCCCCGCCTTCGCAGCAAGGTTCTCCGGCTTCGTAGCAAGGTTCTCCGGCCTCGCCGGTGCGATTTTTCCTGGCCTTGCCGGAGCATCCGGCGCCGCGGCTGGTGGTTTCATGCGCGGCATTGGAATCTATGAATAACGCGCGTGTCCATCTCGATAGGGGATGCATCGGCGCTGCACCGGATAAGCATCATTTCGACGTCTGCTTTCACGCGCGCGAAGGTCGGTTTACGTGCGAGCGCTCCGGATCGGATCTAGACTGCCGCTACCAGGATCGCTTCAACTTCGACCAGCGCCCCGCGCGGCAGCGCTGCTGCCGCTACCGCCGCGCGCGCCGGATACGGCTGCTTGAAGTATTTGGCCATCGCGTCGTTGACGCGCGGAAAGTGCGCCATGTCGGTAAGGAACACGGTGACCTTGACGGCGTCGTCGAGCGTAGCAGACGCGGCCGCAGCCACCGCGCGCAGATTGCGGAACACCTGATCGATCTGTGCGTCGATGCCGTCGGCAATCGTCATCGTGCTCGGATCGAGACCGATCTGGCCGGACAGATACACGGTGTCACCGGCGCGCACGGCCTGCGAGTAGGTGCCGATCGCCTCGGGCGCGTCGGCAGTGTGGATAGCTTGTCGAGTCATGAGCGAAGAGTCTTGAGATTGATGATGCAACTATGCGAGTAAATGGTATGCGTAAAGTCGCCGCGGCGCTACACAGGCGCCGCACGCGCGAGACCGCCGGCGAAGCGTGGTAACATTTGCGCCCGCTTCGAGTCACAGCATAGTGGAATCTCCGCCAACGCTCGCGGCAACCGCCGCTCCTGCTGAGCCGGAAACTGGCGAACACGGTAGCAGGCGCGACCTCTTAGGTCTCACAGTCGGTGCCATCGGTGTCGTCTTCGGCGACATCGGCACCAGCCCTCTCTACGCCTTCAAAGAAGCGTTCGGCGGCATGCACAGCCTTGCGCTCACCCATGACAACGTGCTCGGCGTACTGTCGCTGATGGTGTGGTCGCTATTCCTGGTGGTTACCGTCAAGTACGTCATCTTCATGATGCGCGCCGACAACCGCGGCGAGGGCGGCATCATGGCGCTGATGGCGCTGGTTCGCCACACGCTGCCGCCGCGCAGCCGCAGTGCCTGGATCCTCACCACCTTGGCAATGTTCGGCGCCGCGCTGTTCTACGGCGACGGCATGATCACACCGGCGATCTCGGTGCTCTCCGCGGTGGAAGGCCTCGAAGTCGCCGCGCCGATGCTGCACCCGTACGTCATCCCGGTCACCTTGGTTGTGATCACCGGATTGTTTTTGTTTCAGCAGCTCGGCACCGGCCACGTCGCGCGATTGTTCGGGCCGGTGATGGTGCTCTGGTTTCTCGTTCTCGCCGTGCTCGGCATCATCAACATCACACATCAGCCGAGCGTACTGACCGCGTTGAGCCCGCACTATGCAGTGGTGTTTTTTCAGCAGAACGGCTGGATCGGCTTCTTAACTTTGGGCGCCGTCGTGCTCGCGGTGACCGGAGCGGAGGCCCTGTACGCGGACATGGGCCACTTCGGGCGACGGCCAATTCGCATCGCCTGGCTCTGGCTGGTATTTCCCTCGCTGGTGCTGAACTACTTCGGACAAGGTGCGCTGATCCTGAACGAGCCGGCCGCGATCCGCCATCCGTTCTTTCATCTGGCACCGGAGTGGGCGTTGTATCCACTAGTCGGACTCGCGACATTGGCCACCGTGATCGCGTCGCAAGCCGTCATCTCAGGCGCCTACTCGCTGACGCGCCAAGCGATTCAACTCGGCTACTGTCCGCGCTTGATGATCGAGCATACCTCCGAGCGTGCGATCGGGCAGGTGTATGTGCCGTGGGTGAATTGGGGGTTGTACTTTGCCGTCGTCGGGCTGGTGCTGGGCTTCGGCTCTTCCAGCAATCTGGCCGGCGCTTACGGGATTGCGGTGACGGGCACGATGGCGATCGATTCGATTTTGATCTTCGTCGTGATGCGCAAACTATGGCACTGGCCGATCGCGGTGTGCGCCGGGATCTCTGCGTTCTTTCTGGCGATCGATCTGTGCTTCTTCAGCGCGAATCTGGTCAAGCTGTTCGTAGGCGGCTGGTTTCCGGTCGTGGTCGGCATCGTCGTCTACACGCTGCTGTCGACCTGGAAGCGCGGGC
>JBBRGM010000279.1:0-6299 GCA_038240725.1 Burkholderiales bacterium
GCGCGGTGTGCCGACTTCGCCGGCGAACATGCCGCGCGAGATGTCATCGGGCGAATCATCGCCGCCGTAGGAGCCCAGCCAACCTGCTACCGCGTCGACGTCCACGCCGAACGCACACAAAATCTCTTTTGCCATGGTCCCCTCCTGTTGGTCTTCCGTTTGCGGATCGATGCCGGTCCGAATTCTGTGTGGACCTGGCTTGACCGTTTCTGCGAGCACGCCGCCGTTTTTGCGAGTACGCCCCGGATGCGGCTCGAGTCGCTCAGCTCAAATCGACCCGGGCCTGAATTTACCTGGGCTTGAATCGACCTTGGGTTGAATCGACCCTGGGTTGAATCGACCGGATCGGCCTCGATCCAGGTCAGATCGACGTATCGGATGCTGTCTTTTTGGAGTGAGATACCTGCTGCAGAGTTGGTTTGTTCCAGAGTCGGAGCTGAACATTTCTCCTGTGATCTATTTTCGTTTGCGTGCGGTGCTTCGCACCGAGTGTGCCAACCCACCGTTTTTGCAGAAGCCGTTGATCGCTAACAGCACGCGCTTCGCGCGAGCAAGATTAGTCGCACAAGCGCGGTGCGTCAACGCCTCTGACAGCACGCCCGCGGTGCTGCAGGAATACCCTCATCTGCGCGGTAACGCGTCGCCGAAAGTGCGAGACGCATCACGCCGGCACCGGTATCGGCCGCTCGAAATTCTGCAGAAAGGCGAGCGCTGTATCGCTCTCGACATGGCGCGCGAAATCATCGTGCAAAACAACCGGCGCCAACCACGGGTAGGGCAAGCGCGATTGCGCGGCGCGCAGCAGCGCGCCGTCGGCATCCGGGATCGGATCCATGCGTTCGATGTGGATGTGCATCGCCTCGACGCGCAGTACCGGCTCGCGTGCGAACGACCAGCGGTAAAAGCCCTTGCCGATGCGCATGGATGTAGTTGCCGTCTCGCGCATCAACACCAGCCACGGGATGCTGAGCGTGGCCTGCATCGCCTGCCGAGCCGATGGTGCGTCGTCGATCGCCGGTCGAGCCGGCGTGACGTAGTAAGTGCGGCACGAGTCGAAACGCCCGGCGAAATCCACGACCAGCGTCTGCGTCAATGCTTCGCGCCCGACTACTTTCGCGGGGAATGCAATGGCGTCGGTCGCGATGGAAAACGTCAGCACCGCGTCCGGCGTGTAAATGTCTTGCATCAGCTGCGGGCGTACGAGATCTTTCGCTTCGACGTAGCGTTCCAGCAAGGAAGCAGCGCCGGCGGTCTCGCCTTTGTCGGACGGCGACATGCGTCAGGCCAACTCGATACGGATGATCTGCGCGCCTTTCCACAGCACCAGCCGGCCGAGCTCGGGCAGCCGATCGAGCGGCGAGGTGACGGTGAGAAAATGGTTGCCGGCGAGCTGACCGACTTTGCTGGAGAACGACGTGCTGCCATAGGGAAACAGCAACTCGGTCTCGCTCGCGCCGGCGGGATAAAACAAAATCTCGCCGCGCGACGGATGGCTGGTCGCGTTTTCGAGCGGCACGCCGAGCTCGAGAGCGCCCATCGGCACCCACGCCGCCTCGCCGCTCCAGCGCGTTTGAATTAAATTTCGCTCGAACGGCAGCAGCGTGCGAAACGCTGCGCAGGTTCTAGGCGCCGCAATTTCTTCGAAGCGCGCTTCGAAGCTGAGCTCACCCACAGTGATTAAAACGCCGGACATGACATACGCTCGTCGTGATGAACAATGCACGCGAGTATAGCCCGCTGCGTTCTGGTGCATCGATCACTTCGAGGACTCGGCATTCTGCGTTCCGGGCTCGTCGCTTTCGGCGTACGCCGCGGTGCGATGCAAGGTATCGCGGAACTTTTCGACTCATTTGTCATCGCACTCAGCAGGCACGCCGCGGATTAAGAGGCTTCGCTAGGCCGCTGTAAAATGAGCCTCTTGGCCGTTCGAGCGTGATTTCTCGCGGTGAGGAGATTACTATCGCCAAGTTGACGACGCTCACGCAGCATGGGCAAGAGATCCACTGAGGACGATCGATCGCAAGGCGCCTGCGGGCTGTTACCGGCCCGCGTGCTTTAAAAATGGGGCGATCGACGGTTCTGCCCACACCATCCCAGACCCTATAGGAGACTACATGAAATCGACTCGAGCACTGATCTTGGCTGGCATCGCTTGCGCATCCCTTTCCGGTTTATCGATATCGCAAGAGCCAAAGAATCCCGGCTATGTCGTCGATACCCACCGCAACCCGACCGCGGTCATGAGTGGGACCGGCCTGTGCTGGCACACCAGCATCTGGGAGCCCGATCGCGGCATGCCGGAATGCGATCCCAACGCAGTGAAGGACGTGCAGGCACCGGCGGCCCTGCAGGCAGCGGCACCGCCAAAACCGGAACCGGTCGCGGCCGCACCTGCGCCCGAACCCGCGCCCGCACCGGCAGCCGAACCGACACCCGAACCGGCAGCAGCCGCGGCCCCGGTCGCAGCAACGCCAGTGCCCCCGCCGGCGCCGCTGGTCGTGCCCTCAACGATCAATCTGTCGACCGATGCGTTCTTCGATTTCAACAAGGCGACCCTGAAATCGAAGGGTAAGACGAAGCTCGACGAGCTGGTCGGGCAGCTTGCCGATGCGAAATACGACACGATCGTGGTCACCGGCCACACCGATCGCATCGGCAGCTCGAACTACAATCTGAATCTGTCCGAGCGCCGCGCCGTTGTCGTCAAGGACTACCTGGTGGCCAAAGGCGTTCCCGCCGGTCGCGTCGCTGCAGAAGGCAAGGGAAAGCAGGATCCGATGACCAAGCCGGGTGAATGCGTCGGACCGAAGAGCGCGAAAGTCATCGCATGTCTGCAGCCGGATCGCCGCGTCGATGTCGATGTGGCCGCAGCAAAAGATTCGACGACGGGTTCTCGCTAAGACCGCGGCAGCAAGCAAGCTCGATCGCACGCAAAACGGCGCCGCAGAAGGCGCCGTTTGCTTTGCGATTGTTCGTCAGCCGCCCTTGCCCGGCGTGCTCAGCGTTGCGCGCGACAGCGGAATGTCGCTTGCCTTCAGGCGCCGCAGCACGAAGCTCGACTTGCTGTGCCGGATGCCGGGGATGCGGTAGAGCTGCTCGCGTAACAGCCGCTCGTAATCGCGCGTATCGCGCACCGCAATCCGAATGTAGTAATCGTAATCGCCCGACACCAGGTACGCTTCCAGTACCTCAGGAATTTCCTCCAGCGCTTTGCCGAAGGCCTCCAGCATCTCGTCGGTGTGGCTCTCGAGCGTGACCTGCACGATGACGGTGTCGGCCAGCCCGACCGCCACCGGATCGACGCGCACCGTGTAGCCTTGGATCACGCCATCGGCCTCGAGCCGCTTGATCCGCGTCCAGCACGGTGTGGTCGACAGCCCCACCTTGGCACTGATTTCCTGCAGGCTGGCGCGCGCATCCGCCTGCAGAACCGTCAGGATCGCGATGTCGAACTTATCGATGGCCATTCTGCGAATCTCGAGGTTTGTGGAAAATTATTCCGATAACGCCCATTCTAAGCGGAAACCAGGAAGCCTTTTCCGCCTCGATCACCCTACTATGACGACATGAACGATCGCGCCTCCCCACTCGCCCTGATGCTGCCTGCCACCACTCACGTTTCGGGCGCGCAGGCTTTGATCGAAACGCTCGTCGAGCTCGGCGTCGACACCATCTTCGGCTATCCCGGCGGCGCGGTGCTGCCGCTCTACGACGCGCTCTACTCGGAGCATCGGCTGCGTCACATCCTGGTCCGTCATGAACAGGCGGCCGTGCACGCGGCGGAAGGTTACGCACGCACGACCGGCCGCCCCGGCGTCGTCGTGGTCACCTCCGGGCCCGGCGTCAGCAACACCATCACCGGTTTGCTCGATGCGCTGTGCGATTCGATCCCGGTCGTATGCATCAGCGGTCAAGTCGCGACCAGGCTGATCGGCACCGATGCGTTCCAGGAATGCGATGCACTCGGCATCTCGCGTCCGGTGACGAAATGGAACGCGCAAATCCGCAGCGTAGATGAAGTACAAGACATCACGCGCAAGGCGTTCGCGGTGGCGACGCAGGGTCGCCCCGGTCCGGTGCTGATCGATTTCCCGAAAGATTTGCAGCTTGCGCCGCTTACGTGCGACATGACTGCGCCGCCGCGCCAGGATGAGCGCGAAGAAAAGCGTCGCCCGGTCCCACGCGGCAAGCTCCACGACGCCGCGGTGCTCATCGCGTCGGCCGCGCGTCCGATCTTTTACGGCGGCGGCGGATTGATCAACTCCGGCCCGGCTGCTTGCGAATCGTTCAAGCGCCTGGTGCAGCGAACCGGCGCGCCGTGCACGTTGACGTTGATGGGTCTCGGTGCATTTCCCGCGTCCGATCCGCAGTTCGTCGGCATGCTCGGCATGCACGGCACCTTGGAAGCCAATCTCGCGATGCATAACGCCGATCTGATCGTCTGCGTCGGCGCACGTTTCGATGACCGCGTAACCGGCAAGCTCGAGCATTTCGCCCCGGGCGCGCGCAAGATTCATCTCGATATCGATCCCGCGTCGATCAACAAGATCATCCCGGTCGACATCCCGATCGTCGGCGATTGCCTGGAGATGCTGGACGGCTTGCATCGCGAGCTGAACGATCTCAGCGTCGAGCCTGCGAGACTTGCAGCCTGGTGGACGAGCATCGAAGAGTGGCGCGCGCAGGATTGCCTGCGTTTCGACAAGCTCGACGACGCGATCCTGCCACAACATTTGATGCATTCGCTGCAGGCGGCGCTGGCGTCGCACGATGCGATCGTCTCGACCGATGTCGGTCAGCATCAGATGTGGGCCGCGCAATATCTGAAATTCGAGCAGCCGAACCGCTGGCTCACCTCCGGCGGCGCCGGCACGATGGGTTACGGCATGCCGGCGGCGATCGGCGCGCAGGTGGCGCATCCCGACAAGCTCGTCGTCTGCGTCAGCGGCGATGCGTCGGTGCTGATGAACATTCAAGAGCTGTCGACTGCGGTTCAGCATCGCACACCGGTGAAAGTCATCGTATCGAACAACGGCTACATGGGCATGGTGCGGCAGTGGCAGGAGCTCAATCACGAAGGCCGCTACAGCCACAGTTACACGCAGGCGCTGCCTGATTTCGTCGCGGTTGCGCGCGGCTTCGGCTGGGGCGCGGCGCGCGTTACCGATCCGACTCAGCTCGACGCCGCGATCGCAGAATGCCTGGCCTACGACGGTCCGTTTTTTCTCGACGTGTGCGTGACCGCCGAGGAAAATTGCTTTCCGATGATCCAGTCCGGCTGCGGTCATCACGAGATCATGTTGAGCAAGAACAACCGTTACGCCCCAGCTACGCGGGCGTAGAACTTCGCAGCTTTTGCATGCACCAAGTAGTGAATGGACGCGGCCTGACCTACCCGGTCGGCGCCGCGCCGGAAAGGCTGCGCCGTACCCAAGGCGCTCAGACCCTTTGCAGAAAAATAGGTAAGCTCGGACCGAGCGGACCCTGGAGGAGTAAAGCATGCAGGCAGTAACGCTGGACGATAAATACGTTTCCACCAACGGCCGCATTTATCTGAGCGGCATCCAGGCGCTGGTGCGCCTCGCGCTGATTCAACGCCAGCGCGACGCAGCGGCCGGGCTGAACACGGCGGGCTTCATTTCCGGTTATCGCGGGTCGCCGCTCGGCGGCCTGGACGAAGCGCTGTGGAAAGCCGAGAAACATCTCGCTGCCAATCACATCAAGTTCCAACCCGGCATCAACGAAGAACTGGCCGCCACCGCGGTCTGGGGCACGCAGCAGGTCCATCTCATCGGCGAATCGGATTACGACGGCGTGTTTGCGCTCTGGTACGGCAAAGGGCCCGGCGTCGATCGTTGCGGCGATGTATTCAAGCACATGAACTACGCGGGCACCTCGAAATACGGCGGCGTTTTGCTGATCGCCGGCGACGATCACGGCGCGTACTCGTCGACGCTGCCGCATCAGAGCGATCATCTGTTCTCGGCGTCGATGATTCCGGTGCTGTATCCGTGCAACGTGCAGGAATATATCGAGCTCGGTTTGCACGGCTGGGCGATGTCGCGATTTTCCGGCTGCGCGGTCGGCTTCAAGGCGCTGGCTGACACGGTCGAATCGTCCGCGTCGATCGAGGCCGATCCGTTCGCGATCAAAATCGTACTGCCGGAAGATTTCCGCATGCCAGAAGGTGGCCTCAATTGCCGTCTATCGAGCGACACGGTGGGCACGCAGGCGCGCAAGCAGGAAGCGCTGATGCAGGACTACAAAATCTACGCCGCGCTGGCCTACGCGCGCGCCAA
>JBBRGM010000280.1:0-6284 GCA_038240725.1 Burkholderiales bacterium
CGCCGGCGCACGTCCACGGACCGACGAAGGTCGCCAGACTTTTCTCGCGCTTATTCCAGTAGTGCGTCGCGCTGGTGGGACCATTGATCTGCAATTCGCCGAGCTGTTCCGGTGCGGCTTCGCTCCCGCTTTCATCGATCAACCGAATTCGATAACCCGGCACGGGGCGGCCGGTGCTGCCGTAGCGCACCTCGCCGGGACGATTCGAGATGAAAATGTGCAGCATCTCAGTCGAGCCGATGCCATCCAGCACATCGACGCCGAAATGCTGTGACCATCGCTTGCCGATTTCCGCGGGCAGCGCTTCGCCCGCAGACGTACAAACGCGCAGCGCGACCGCTTCGCGCGGCGGCAATTCCGGACTCGCGAGCAACGCGCCGTATAACGTGGGCACGCCGTAGAAAATCGTCGGGCGCTGTTCCTGCAAACGCTTGAACACGGCCGCGGGTGTCGGACGCTGCGCCATCAGGATCGCGGTTGCACCGACTGCCAGCGGAAACGTCAGCGCATTACCGAGCCCGTACGCAAAAAACAATTTCGCCGCTGAAAACACCACGTCGTCTTCGCGAATGCCGAGGATCGGCCGCGCATACAGCTCGGCGGTTTGAATCAGACTCGAATGAATATGCACCGCGCCTTTCGGCGTGCCAGTCGAGCCGGATGAATACAACCAGAAGCAGACGTCATCGCGCGTTGTCGGTGCGGTTTCGAACTTCGCCTGTGCATTCGCCATCAGCGACTGCAGATGCGCGTGACCATGCGCGTTTTCACCCGATACGATCACGTGCTTCACGTGACGCGCCTCAACCAGCAGCGGCGCGAACGATGGCAGCAGCGCTTCAGAGACGATCAACGCACAGACCCGGCTGTCTTCCAGCATGAAGCGATAGTCAGCGGTCGTCAGCAGCGTGTTCGCCGCCACCGGGACGATGCCGGCTTTGATCGCACCGAGAAATGCGCTGACGAAATCGATGCTGTCCAGATGGCACAGCATGACGCGGCTTTCCATCTGCAGCCCAAGGCGGGTGAGCGCATCCGCCGCGCGGTCTACGCGTTCGGCCAGTTCGCCAAACGTGTAGCGGCCGTCGTCATCGATGAACGCGATTTTGTCGCGACGACCGGCCGCCAGATTGCGCTCGATCAGATCGAATGCGGCGTTGTAATCACGCGGGATGTCGATGATCGGCGGACTGACGGAATGATCGGCGCGGCTCACGGACGGCATGGTTTGATTTCTACGTTGGTTGGATTTGCGGACGCGCGCGCTGCCGAGCGATGCTATTCCGATTGTGCCGGCGCGCAGGCCGCAACAGCGTCGAGGTGTTCGCGGCACAACGCGACCCAGCCGTCGATCCACTCTGCGGCGATTTCCTCCGGCATCGTGCCCGCGCTCGCATCATGCAATACGACATCGCCGATGCGCAATGCGCCGAGCTCGGCCAGCAGACGATCGAAACGTAATCCGCCGTTGCAGAACGTGTCCGCGTAGGTTCGATCGCCCAGCGCGAACACGCCGTAGCAAACCGCCGACAGATCGGGGCGCTGGGTTTGCAACGAATCGTAGAGGTGCCTCGCGTTGTCCGGCACGTCGCCCTGTCCGTAGGTGGACGTGCAAATCAGAAACAGCCCACCCGGCGCGAGAACATCGGCGGCCAGATTGTCCATGAGCTGCGCCCGCACGTGTGTATCGTCATCGTCGAGCCGCAACTCGAGCTCCTGCGCGACCAGCTCCGCGGTGCCCGTCATGGTGCCGATCAGGATAGTGATGTCGATCGCCAAGGTTTCTCCGACTGATCTGTCGCGTGCAATTCTGGGCTGAACCGGCTGTCGCTGCCACTTGTTGGATCGTTCAGGTCAGAGCATTATAGTGCCTGCGCTTCTCCATACAAGCACTATAGTTCATGCTCAAAACACCGCTCCGCCCAGTTTCCCGCAGTCGGCAAAGCAAACCTCAGTCGAAGCAGGCGGCACCGACGGCAGCGTCGGGATTTCTCAAGACGCTGGGGGATCGCGTCCGTACTGCCCGCGAGCGCAGCGGCATGACGCGCAAGGATCTCGCCGCGATCTCGGCAGTGTCCGAGCGCTATCTCGCGCAGCTCGAGACCGGCCGCGGCAACATCTCCGTATTGCTGTTGCAGAAGGTCGCAGTGGCCCTGGATATCAGGTTGAGCGACCTGGTCAACGACGAGGCGCCGAAGTCGGCCGAGCTCACGCTGCTGCAGGCGTTTGTTCAGCAACTGCCGCAGCAGCAACTCGCTCGCGCGCGAGCGCAGCTGGTGCGTGATTTTGGCGCCGATGTGGTCGAGAAGAAAAAGCGCGTGGCGCTGATCGGATTACGCGGTGCGGGCAAATCGACGCTCGGCGCGCGCTTGGCGAAAGCGCTCGCGGTCCCGTTCATCGAGCTCGATAAAGTCATCGAACGCGAGGCCGGCATGAGCTTGTCGGAGATTTTTCTGTTGTACGGGCAAGCCGGGTACTGGCGCTACGAGCGGCGGTGCCTGGAATCCGTTCTGCAGGCGCACGAGCGCTGCGTGATCGCAACCGGCGGCAGCATCGTTGCCGAACCCGGCACGTATGAGTTGCTGCTGTCGAGCTGCTTTACCGTTTGGCTGAAAGCGCTGCCCGAAGAGCACATGGCGCGCGTGATTGCGCAAGGCGATACCCGGCCGATGTCAGGCAACACCGCCGCGATGGCGGACCTCGAACGCATTCTCGCGAGTCGCGAAACGCTGTATCGCCAGGCCGATGCGGTGATCGACACTGCGCGGCGCAAAGCGGAGCAGAGTTTGCGCGATTTGAAGAAGCTGGTAGACCCGGAGGGACGAAAATGACCAATGCGACCTTAGAGAGCACGGCAGCGTCAGACGGCCTGACCACGTTCGACACGCACCCAGATCGCTACAACCACTGGCGCATGAGCTTCGACGGCGCCATCGCAACACTGTCGCTCGACGTCGATGAAGAGCGTGGCTTGCGGCCCGGCTATCGGCTCAAGCTCAACTCCTACGATCTCGGCGTCGATATCGAGTTGCACGACGCAATCCAGCGCATTCGCTTCGAGCATCCGGAAATCAAATGCGTGGTGCTCACGTCGGCGCGCGAGCGCATGTTCAGCGCGGGCGCGAACATCTACATGCTCGGATTATCCAGCCACGCGTGGAAGGTAAATTTCTGCAAGTTCACCAACGAAACGCGCAACGGCATGGAAGATTCCAGCAGATTCGACGGCATCAAATTCCTCGCGGCAGTCAATGGCACCGCCGCCGGCGGCGGCTATGAGCTGGCGCTCGCGTGCGATGAAATCGTGATGATCGACGATCACTCCTCCACTGTCAGCCTGCCGGAAGTACCGTTGCTCGGCGTGCTGCCCGGCACCGGCGGGCTCACGCGATTGACCGACAAGCGACGTGTGAGGCGCGATCTGGCCGACGTGTTCTGCAGCTCGGCCGACGGCGTGCGCGCCGATCGCGCGCAGCAGTGGCGGCTCGTCGATCACGTCGCCAAGCCGCAGGAATTTCAAGCGATAGTGCAGCGGCGTGCTGCCGCGCTCGCCGCACAAAGCACGCGCGTCGCGAATGCGCCCGCGGTGGACCTCGCGCCGATCACGCGGACGATCGATGCCGGCGGCTATCGCTACAACCACGTCGATGTCAGCATCGATCGCTCTGCACGTGCCGCGACGCTGACCGTGCAGGGGCCGCGCGGCGTGCAGCCGCAATCCATCGCAGAAATCCACGTGGCGGGCAGCGCCTGGTGGCCGCTGGCTTTTGCGCGCGAGCTCGACGATGCGATTCTCATGCTGCGCGCAAACGACGTCGAAGTCGGTTTGTGGATTCTCAAATCCGAAGGCGACACCGACGCGGTGCTCGCGATGGACGCTACGCTGGAAGCCTATGCATCCGACAACTTCGTGCGCGAAACGGTTGGACTATTGCGCCGAACGTTTGCGCGGCTGGACGTTTCGTCTCGCACGCTATTCGCCATCATCGATCATGGGTCGTGTTTCGCTGGGACGTTGTTGGAGCTGATGCTGGCCGCGGATCGCAGCTATATGCTGCTGTCGGACGATCCCGCGCAAGCGCCGCACATCGCATTGTCGCCGATGAATTTCGGCGTGTACCCGATGCCGAATCGCCAGACGCGTATCGCGACGCGCTTCTGCGGCGAAGATCTCCCAGTCGAGGCAGCACGTGCGGCGATCGGCGATTTGCTCCCGGCCGAGATCGCGCAGAATCTAGGATTGGTCACGTTCACGCCGGACGATATCGATTGGGCGGACGAGGTGCGCATCGCGATCGAGGAACGCACGAGTCTGTCGCCCGATGCGCTGACCGGCATGGAAGCGAGCCTGCGCTTTCCCGGCACCGAGACGATGGAAACGCGCATTTTTGCGCGACTGACCGCTTGGCAAAACTGGGTATTCACGCGCCCGAATGCGGTCGGCGAGCACGGTACGCTGAAGATTTTCGGAACCGGGACGAAACCGAGATTCAATTGGGAGCGGGTGTAAATTGATTTTAATCACGCAGCGTGAGCCGCAGCGCTGGCGCAGGAGCTTAAGCATGTCGATCAACTACAGCGACCGCATTCCCAACAACGTAAATCTGGCTACCGATCGCTCGCTGCAGCGCGCCCTCGAGCACTGGCAGCCGAAGTTTTTCGATTGGTGGCGCGACATGGGACCGAGCGATTTCGCAACCGCCGATGTGTACTTGCGCACCGCCACCGGCGTCGACGCGCAGGCGTGGGCGACTTACGGCTCGGTGCGGATGCCCGATTATCGCTGGGGAATTTTTCTGGCAGACCCGGTTGCCGATCGAAAGATCGGCTACGGCGACAACATCGGTCAACCGGTATGGCAGCAGGTGCCGGGCGATTTGCGCTCGCAGTTTCGCCGCATCATCGTCACTCAGGGCGATACCGAGCCGGCGTCGGTCGAGCAGCAGCGCTCGCTCGGCCACATGTGCCCGTCGATCTACGATCTGCGCAACCTGTTTCAGGTGAATGTCGAAGAAGGCCGGCACACGTGGGCGATGGTCTATCTGCTGCACGCTTATTTCGGCCGCGACGGACGCGAAGAAGCGGAAGGGCTGCTTGCGCGCCACTCCGGCGACGCCAACAGCCCGCGCATTCTCGGCACGTTCAACGAAACGATCGACGACTGGCTGTCGTTCTTCATGTTCACCTACTTTTCGGATCGGGTCGGCAAATTTCAATTGAAATGCTTGGCCGAATCCGGCTTCGATCCGCTGTCGCGGACATGCCGATTCATGTTGACCGAAGAAGCGCATCACATGATCGTCGGCGAGACCGGCGTCGGGCGCGTGGTCAAACGCACGTTGGAGGTGATGAAAGAGTTAGGCACAGACGATCCGATCGCCGTGCGCAATCAAGGCGCGATCGATCTGCCCACCATTCAGCGCTATCTCAATTTCTGGTTTACCTCGTCGAGCGACTTATACGGTTCGGAAGTTTCGTCGAATGCGGCGGTGTCGTTCTCGAGCGCGATCAAAGGACGGCCGGATGAATCGCAGTACGAAGACCACATTTGTCTGGAGAGTCACTACGCGCTGGAAACGCCGAACGGACCGCAACAGATCAACATGCGCAACGCGATGAATGAAGTCACGCGCAACGCATACATAAAAGATTGCGAGATCGGCATCAAGCGCTGGAACATGCAGATTCAGCGCGCTGGCTTCGACTTTCGCCTGAGCTTACCGAGCTCGCGGTTTCATCGGTCGATCGGCGTGTGGGCGAATGTACCGACCGATCCGGCGGGCAACCGCATCAGCGCAGAGGTGTATGCGCAGCGTTTGCCGGAATGGTTGCCGACCGCCGCTGACATCGCTTTCGTTAAGAGTCTTATGCAGCGGGTGGTCGAGCCGGGCAAGATCGCCGGCTGGATTGCGCCGCCGGATCGCGGTATCAACAGCTTGCCGGTCGACTACGAGTACGTGCGCTTGAACTGACCGTTGCGCGGCAGTCGCTTCAGGCTTGCGGCGCCAGGCCTTCGCGCGTCAGCAAGTAGATTCGATCGGCCGTTTCGGCGGCTGCGCGTGAATGCGTAATCAACAATCCGGCGGCGCCTTGATTCTTGATCTGAGCACGCAACAATTCCAGCACACGTGCGGCGCTGTCCGAATCTAGATTGCCGGTCGGCTCGTCGGCGAGAATGAGTTTGGGCTGGTGCACCAGCGCACGTGCAATCGCAACGCGCTGCAACTCACCGCCGGAAAGCTCGCGCGGCATGCCATCGGCGCGGTCGACCAAACCAACTGCAT
>JBBRGM010000281.1:0-6274 GCA_038240725.1 Burkholderiales bacterium
GTGGTCATGCAGCGGCCTGCAAAGCCGTGTACGCCGGTTCGATTCCGACCCCCGCCTCCAATACCTCACTGATGGGCTTGATATCCGGGCGCTGCTCGAAGTATCGAGTGATCCAGCGGAGCGGATTCTCTATCTACCTCAGAGTGCGCGGTTCTCCTTTGGCCCGCCGTCCGGTAAAAATTGATGGCCTCTGCTCTGGCCATGTATGCGCTGCTGAGCATTGCATCCAAACGTCGTCGCCGCGACGCTCTCGCGGTTGCTTCGCCGTCTCGTGCGCGCTGAAGTTGTGTCGCGAATACATGGGCAGACGTATTCAACCTTCGCAATCCGTCGGCGCGCATGCAGATGCTCAACGGCTTGCGAACGTGCTGAAGAATCGCGCCGCCCTGGTAGCGAAGGTGCTCGCCGGCGAGGACACCGGAGTGACGACGTTCGATCTCGATTCGATGCGCAAACATTTGGACACATGCTGGCAGAAGCACGCACGCGCGGATTCGAACTGCTCGCCGCGCGCACGCTCGCAACGCTCGACGAAGCGTCCACCGCGGGGCAGGGTGGAATCGATGGGTGCGGATTCCCGCCTTGGTTGTGATGCGCAGCGGTGCGAGGTAAACCAGGAGCAGCCGCATCCCGCGCGCCGTTCGACCAGGCGCGAGTGGGTATCCCTTTAGGCCGTGCCTGCTGTTTCGGGGACGCCCGGCACCGCGCCGTCGGCAACGGTCCGCCGCGTGCGCCGTCGGTAGCTGGCTTCGGGCCACCTGCTCCGGGCTTCAATCCCCACGATTTTTTCACGCGCACCTGATACTGACGCGTACCAAGCACCATGAACCGGAAGTTGACATCGCGCAACGCATCGAATAGCTGCCGCAACTCTTTGAGCGTCACCGGTGTCGCGTCGTCGAACAAGCGTGAACGGATCGCCTCCCACTGTCGCTGTATTCTCCGAATTTCGGCTTCCTCGTCCGGCTGTTCGAATAGAGCGGCAACCGATTCGGTATCCACGTTCGCCGCGCCTCGCGAAAACGCATCGCATTCGATTGTCTCGATCGCCGTTCGTACCTGCGCGATCAGGCTCAAACCATTCGGCTGCACATCCCGCGTGGACTTCGCGATGCGAAGTGCATCTTCGAACTTGGAGATCACTTCGTAGCGAAAACGCAGGCCCAGTCGCAACAGAGTAGCCAGCGTGCCAAAGTCATTTGGCACCTCGGCCAGAGGTGTTACCACTGTTCTGACCAAGTGAATATGGAATTTCCTCGAACCATTCGGCAGCCTGTCCATGCGTGCGAATTCCGGCTGAAAGCTGCCGAGGTCCGTGTGAAAAATCGCTTGCACCGGCATGAAAGACTCGTCGTTGCTGGCCAGGTACACGCTCTTTTGCAACTGTGCGAGCCAGCGCGTGTCCCGATTGTGCTTCGCCGCTTTCTCCAAGTCGCGCCAAGTGCGCGCCTTGCCCGCGAGCAGACCAAACAGCTCGAAGGTCTTCGCGTCGGATTCCACCAATGCCTCGGCAGGAATGCGCGCTTCCGCCAGCCGGCCCGGCGCCGGTAAAACAACGTCGAAGTGATATTCGAACTGCACACTTTCCGGTCTGGAAGACCGCGTATAACTTGCCTCGAATTCGACCACGTGTTTCGCCAAAGAAGTCAGATGTTCCTGCGGAAGCGTCACCTTCAATTGCTTGGCAATGACATTGTAGAGGCGCGCCAACTCCCTGCCGGAGCTCGCCTCGAGTCCATCTTTCACGCTCAACGGCATGGGCAGGTCTGCCGGAGTGAAACCCGAATGACAGACAGGGACGATGGGGATGCTGCGCATCCAAGCAGCGCCCAATTCGAAATTGACCCAGGGCCTTCGCACCGACTCGTGGCTGCACAGTACGATCAGACATGTGCACCGGCTCAGCGCTTTCTCGATCGTAGGAAGCCATTCCGTCCCAACCTCGATGCTGCCCAGCTCCGAGGAGACGAATACATCGACTGCGCCCAGAAAATCACGCACGATCGCGCCCTTCAGCACGCCGGCGAGCGCGGCTTCCTCGGACACGTGGCTGATGAACACTACCGGTGACGCTCTGATCTCCATGGCAGCTCTCCTTCCAATTCCTCGCTTTCCAAGAAAGGTTTTGAACGTAGGTGGTCGACTATCTTGGACGTCACCAGCAGCAATCCATCGATAAATTACTCGCCTTGCTGGGCGATCTCAATGTACGAAGGTAATAGAACTCCGGCGTCACCTGACACCATCGATCCGAACATTTATCTCCGCTAAGCGCGTTGAAAGTCTCAGCAATTCTCCCGGCGATACTTCAGCGTGCCCGGCCGCTATCACGTTTGGCGGCTGGCAGGCACATCGAGTAGTCGTAAGTCCGCAATCCGCCAGTTGTACGGGACGCATCCTCGAGCAAGCCAATAAATTGTGCTTATGGAAACACGCGAACGATGTTCTCTTCGTAGCGTTGTCTCCCGATGGGATGCGACTCGCCACCGCCCGCAAAGACGGGAGCGCCAAAATCTGGTTGATGAGACGGTGCGGAACGCATTACTTTGCCCGGCCACCGACAGGATCTACAGCATTACCTCCGCCCAGACGGCAGGCGAGCAGCTACGGTCAGCGCCGACGGGACTGCGCTCGTACGGGACTGGGCAATCACGCAAGAGGAACGTGCAGACCGCACATGACGCGGCGTCGCAGAGCACAGGCGATTCGCTGTCGCATAGCGAAGACGCTGCTTCACCCTTCGGCCATGCGCGATGCGTTCACCGTCGCGGTCGCTGCGTTGAGTGTCACCGGCCTGACCTTGCGATTTGTTGTGGCGAGCTCTCGGATTTTGTTAACCTGACGGCGTCGTCGGCGCAACACCCGTTTGTCATCTGATCTGCGCGTGCTGTCGTACAACCGAATGGGCATCACGCAGCAGCGAAAAGCCGGCGTTATTTACTGACGCAGCGGTCCGATGAACGTCCGACGTTCTGCTTCGCCGCCGGCACTTATGTGCTGAATCATTACGTGACCCTGAAGGAAGGTGGCCGGTTCATCTGTTCGGCACGACGCACGTGCATCATGACCGGCCTCGATCAGTACCGAGGCGCATTCAACGCCGACCACGGTACGAGTCGCCAACTCGTCAAAGGGTTCATCGTCGAGCATTTCGTCGCAGTCGATGGTGTGTGGCCGCTTGCCGGATTGCAGCTGCGTGCGTACGGCGTGCTGGAGGACAACGAATCGCGCTACAACCAGACTGGTATCGACGTCGGCTCCAATCAAACCATCCGCGCGAACTTCGTGCACCATAATCGCCAGTACGGCATCAGCGGCGGGCCGGGCGACAACATTTTGATCGAAGGCAATGAAGTGGCGTGGAACAACACGGCGCACTATGACCCGAATGACGACGCCGGCGGATCCAAAATCGTCGGTGCCAGGGCTGGAATGAGCTATCTGACCTGGCGTAAGAACTACGTGCACGATAACTACGGTCAGGGCATCTGGACCGACGGGAATGCGCGGCATACGACTTACGAGAACAATCGCATCGAGAACAACGGCGGCGCCGGCATCGACCACGAGGTTTCCTGGGACGCCGTCATCCGCAACAACACATTCAAGAACAACAACACGTTCGAGCGGGGCCTGGGCAAGTCGTGCTGGTGGGGAGCGACGATCGCGGTGAACAATTCGCAGAACGTGGAAATCTACGGCAACGAGATCGAGGCGGTCGGGACCAACGCCATTTGCATCGTCAATTCGCAGAGAACGGAGCCTGCGATGTTCCCACAGAATCTGGCGAACGTCAGCGTCCACGACAACATCATAAAGATGCGCGGAATGGTGAGCTTCGGCATGGTGGGCAACACGCAGCCCGCCAACATAAGCTTCAAGAACAACACGTACTACGTCGATAACCTTAGCGCGCTGAACTGGGCCTACTTTTCAGATCAGATCAACCGTGGCCAGTGGCAGGCGGGCGGCCAGGATGTCACCGGAAAATTCCTGACTTGGTGACCTCGGTGCTTCGCCCGGGAACGGCTACGCGTGTGCTTTAGTTATTACGCTCTGACTATCGTCTAGTTGCACCGTGCAACTCAGCACCGATACGATGGCGGCGACGTTCGATCGGCGCAGGCATGCGCGATCAAATTCATTCACGCAGCAAAACTGGGAGAGATGATGGCCAAGAGCCCCGAAGAAACGAAAGAACCGCGCCCCGCGCCCGCTCCGGATCAGCAGGTCAAGGTCCGCTGGAAGTCCGACAACTTGAAGAGCAGCTACGCCAATTTCTGCAATGCGACGAGCACACGCGAAGAAGTCGTGCTCAACTTCGGGGTCAACCATAACTGGGAGCGCACGCCGCAGGACATGGAGATCGAGCTCGAGCACCGTATCGTGCTATCGCCGTTTGCGGCGAAGCGTCTGAATCAGTTGTTGTCGAAGTTGCTGACCGAATACGAAACGCGCTACGGTGAACTGAAGCAATAATTGCTGAGTCAGCAATATTACCGAGTCAGCAATTTGCCGAAGTCAAAGCTTGTCGCCCTTCGGCTCGCCGCGAAGCTGCGCCGGAGCGGGCAAGCCGGGCGCGGGCGCGGATTGTTGCCCGCTCTTTCCGCGCTCGGCGTGGATCGCGAACTTTACTTTCTGAGCTTCGCCGCCGAGGCGATTGTCGAACACTAAAAAGTAGTCGTCCAGTTTTGGGATCGTCACGGTAAACGACAGCTTGCGATCCACCGATCCGACGAACACCGGCTCGTCCGACTTCGGATATTTGCGATAGTCCTGCTGACCTAGAACGCTCACCGCCAACTGACCGTTGGTTTGAATGCCCACCGCAACGACTGCGTCCTTCGGCAGGTTGTGCATCCGCAGAGATTTGTATTTACCCACCGGGACTTCTACCGTCATCGCAGCGTCCACTGCCCACGCCGAAGTGCACAGGGCCGCCGGTCCGCATGCGGCGGCGAGGGCCAGCAGCACGAGTACGACGAGGCGCCGGCATCGAATTGCTACCGTTTGAACCGTATCTTGCATTTAGCCCCTGCAGGGATAATGTTGTCCGGGTTGCGCAATTCCAATCTCACGCCGAACGTTCCGCTGGCGGCGTCGATCACGCGGTCCACCACCGACACTTTTGCGACGAATGTTCTCGCCGGCGTTTCCGGCGTGACGTCGGCCGCGTCGCCGCGACGAATCTTTCCGTAGAGCGTCGCCGGTAACACCACTTCGACATTTAGCGGATCAACTTGAGCCAGCCGCAAAATCGGCTCCTTGACGTTGCTCGACGCGAACTCGCCCGGCTTCAGGAACCGCTGGACGACGACGCCGTCGATAGGACTGCGGATCGTACGCATGCTCAAGAGCTCTTCAGCGCGCTGTACTTCGAGGGCCGACAACTGCTGGTTTTCCACCGCGACGTGCAACTCCGATTCTGCCAGCTTGCGTTCGGTCTTCGCTTCTTCGAGCGCACTCGAGGAGACGAAGTGCTGCTGGAATAATTCCTCTTGCCGCTTCTCTTTGCTCTTGGCAAAAGTGACGCGTGCCTGCGCGGCCTCGACCGGGCCCAACATTGCCGCGCGAGACTTGGCGATGGCCAACGCCGCGCGCTCAGGGCCGGATTCCAATGCGACGACGACCTGATTTTTCTTCACCAGATCGCCGCGCTCGACGTTCACCCGTTCGATCAATCCTTCGACCGGGCTGCGAATTTCGACGACTTGGCGCGCCTCGGCGATGCAGTCGTAATCGTCCTGCGCAGCATTAGCGGAAAGCGTGCAAACAGCCAGCAAGAGTGCAGCGGTAATGCGAGAGGTAGTCATGCGTGATTTGCAGTATTCAATGAGAGTTGCGAAGGTATGGATAGCGATAGGTAAGGGTGCAATGCGCGCCATTATAGAGACCATCTGTTGCGTTATACGTCGAGTGGCGCGCACCGCTTCATCGAGTATTTTCCCGTATCCTTGCGAGCGCGGCGTGCGTTCTGCCCGGATGGTGAAACAGGTAGACACAAGGGACTTAAAATCTCCTTTGTCAAGTCTTTTTCTCACCGGGGATGTGGAGGCAAAGCTTGAACTGGCGCGGGTTTCCCGGGCTTTCGTGCAAATGGCACTCACGGCCCTCTGACTGCTAGGTGTCATGTAGGAGCCAGTACAGACGTACAGTTGAAACAAGCCTAGCGTAGCTAGGCGAAACATCGGTTCGGCAACGAGCCGCGTTAGCCCGAGTGGTGAAATTGGTAGACACAAGGGACTTGAAGCAATTTGAGCCCTCCAGGGGAAAC
>JBBRGM010000282.1:0-6268 GCA_038240725.1 Burkholderiales bacterium
CGGGTTTGGGATCGCAGGCACGCGCAAGCTCGCGCAGGTATCCGGGCGCCCGTTGATCGGCACGATCGTCAAGCCCAGCATTGGGCTGTCTATTCAGGACCTCGGCAAGCTGGTGCGCGAGCTCGCATCGGCTGGGTTGGACTTCATCAAAGATGACGAGCTCAATGCCGATCCTCCTTATGCGCCGCTGGCCGAACGCGTCCCTGCGGTAATGGCCGAGATCCAACGTGTTGCCGATCAAACCGGCAAGAAAGCGATGTACGCGTTCAATATCAGCGGCGACATCGATCACATGTTACGCGGCCACGATTTGGTGAAGAAGCACGCAGGCACCTGCGTGATGGTGAACATCAACAACGTCGGCTTTGCGGCACTCGCATACTTGCGGACGCGTTGCGAGCTGCCGATACACGGGCACCGCAACAACTTCGGTGCGATGGCGCGCCACCCGCTCCTAGGCATGGGATTTACGGCCTATGAAAAGCTCTGCCGCGTGGCTGGGGTGGATCACTTGCATGTCGGTGGATTCAACAGCAAGTTCTACGAGAGCAACAGCGAAGTCGCGCAATCGATCAAGGATTGCCTCACGCCGCTGTTCGGCGACTACCGCGTCATGCCGGTGATTTCCTCCGCGCAATGGGCCGGCTCCGCGGTCGAGATTTATTCTGCAACGCAAACCAGCGATGTAATTCATGTCGCCGGCGGCGGTATCCTGGCACATCCCGGCGGCACGGCAGCCGGCGTACGCAGCATGCAGCAGGGTTGGGAAGCGGCACTCGCCGGCGCGTCCCTGCAGGAGTACGCCGCGACGCGCGGAGAACTGCGCGCCGCCATCGAGAAGTTCGGCAAGAGGAACTCATGAGTAAAGCTTCTCAGCTTCTGCTCGCGTTCTACGGCGACGACTTCACCGGGTCCACGGATGCGATGGAAGCGCTCGCGCTATCGGGCTTGCGCACAGTACTGTTCCTGTCACCGCCGACGCCCGAGTTGCTTACCAGCAAGTTTCCCGATCTGCGCTGCGTCGGCGTGGCGGGCACTAGCCGCGCAATGTCGGCGGCAGAGATGACCGCGGAGCTCAAGCCGATCTTGCGCGAGCTGTGGTCGGTCGGCGCACCGATATTGCATTACAAGGTGTGCTCGACATTCGACTCATCGCCTGCCGTTGGCAGCATCGGCCACGTGATCGACATGGCGCGCGAGATGTTCGCCGGAAGTCGAACTACGTCCGTGCTTGCCGGCGCGCCACCGCTGCGCCGCTACACCATTTTCGGAAATCACTTCGCCGCCGCAGGCGATCAGATTTATCGCCTGGATCGCCATCCGACGATGGCGCGGCATCCGGTCACACCGATGGACGAAGCGGATTTGCGTGTGCATCTATCTCGTCAAACCAGCGCCAGCATCGCGCTGATGAGTCTAGTTGACCTGGAAGGCGACCGCGCGCGCGTGGATGCGCGCTATGCCGAACGGGTGCGGGAGAAGCCCGACCTTCTGCTGTACGACGTGCTCGACGACGAACGGCTGCTGGCGGCGGGGCGCCTGATCTGGGAAGAGGCGCAGCGTGGCCAGCATTTCGCAGTGGGCTCCTCCGGCGTCGAGTATGCTCTCACCGCCCATTGGCGCGCCAGCGGTCTGATCGCGTCGCAGCGCGCAGCGCTCGCACCGATCAAACCGGTGAAGCAACTGCTGGTCATGTCCGGCAGCGCGTCGCCGATGACGGCGCAGCAAATTCAATGGGCGTCGGAGAACGGTTTCGATTGCATGCGGGCGCCCGCAGAGGAGTTCATCGAGCCGCAGACAGCAGAGAAAGCGCGCCGGGAGTTATTCGAACGCGCGCGCAAGTCATTGTCCAGCGGCAACAGCGTTGTGATCTATTCCGCATCGGGGCCGGACGACCCGAGTATTCGAGCCACGCGCGAGCGGCTCGCCACCAGCGCGGACGCCGGCGCGGGTAACACCGCCAAAGTTTTGGGTGCTGAAATGGGCCGCATGACGCGCGCGTTGCTGGCGGAGAGCGGCTTGCGCCGTGTGGTTATAGCCGGCGGCGATACGTCGAGCTATGCCACGCAGGAGCTCGGGTTGTACGGGCTCGAGATGCTCGCCGAGCTCACGCCGGGGGCGCCGTTATGCCGCGGCTACTCGAACGATCCGCGCTTCGATGGATTGGAGATCGCATTGAAGGGCGGCCAGATGGGCAAAGCAGATTACTTTGGGCAAGTTCGCGGCTCATGAACAGCTCGCGCATGCAGTATGACTTCATGGTGTTGTCCGAGCCGGGTGGCGGCCGGACGAGCCATCTTTTAGTTCCGGCATAACGGCGGCGACCGCTAGCCAGCACTGAAAATACGTTTTCAACAGGAGGAGGACGCGATGAAAAAAGTAGCGGTTGTTGGTGCCGGTGGAAAAATGGGTTACCGAGTTTCGGCAAACCTGAGGAATTCGCCCTATCAAGTGAGCCATATCGAAGTCAGCGAAGCCGGCCGCAATCGCCTGAAAGAGCTCGACATCACCTGCGTGGACGCGGATACCGGTCTCAAGGATGCTGATGTCGCTATTCTCGCGATCCCCGACAATATGATCGAAAAAGTCACGGCGCAGCTGGTCGACAAATTCAAGCATGGCGCGACCCTGATTGCGCTCGACGCCGCGGCGCCGTTTGCCGGCCATCTCCCGGAGCGCGAGGATCTGACGATCTTTGTCGCGCACCCGTGCCACCCGCCGATCTTCAACGATGAGACCGATCTGGAAGCGAAGCGCGACTACTTCGGCGGCCTCAAGGCCAAGCAGGCGATCGTGTGCGCGCTGCTGCGCGGCAAAGAAGAAAACTTCGAACTCGCGGAAGATGTGTCCAACGCATGTACGCACCCGTGATGCGCTCGCATCGCGCAACGGTGGACCAGATGGCGATACTGGAACCCGTGTTGTCCGAGACCGTGTGTGCGACGTGTCTGACGATCATCCGCGAAGCCATGGACGAAGCGGTGCGGCGCGGCGTTTCTGAGCCGGCGGCGCGCGACTTTATTCTCGGGCACTTAAACGTCGAGCTTGCAATCCTATTCGATCAACTGCCCGGCGTAAGAATGTCGGATGCGGCGAACAAAGCGGTCGAGCGAGCGAAGAAAGAAATCTTCGTAGCCGACTGGAAAAAAGTATTCGAGCGCGACGCAATCGCGGAGAACATCCGGATGATTACATCGGTCTGAGTCGACACGAGTGCGGCGGCGAAACTGTAGTGTTGCGCCGCCGCGTATTAGTGGAGATGCGCGCACTCGGCGCCGAAATCGGAATCGCGACGCGTGCCCCAATACCTGCGACGCTTACGAGAATGAGAACGAGCGGTCGGAGCGTCGTTTGTACAACAGGAGGCTAGTGATGCTGAAAACAGAAATCGAAAAAGGAAAAACCGGCCGGGTGATCATCATGGATTCAATCACCAAGGTGGAGCCGGAGGATAAAGGCGCAATCGTCGTATGCGCATCGCACGGCGGTGCGAGCTCTGGCGAATTCGCACTCGAGGTGCCGCTCAAGCTGGTGGTGTTCAATGATGCAGGCGTCGGTAAAGACAACGCCGGCATCGTCGCCCTCGACATGCTGCAGGCGCGCGGCGTAGCGGGCGCGGCCGTGGCGCACACCAGCGGGCGCATCGGCGATTCGCGCGACATGTGGGACAACGGTGTGATATCGCATGTCAATGCGGCTGCGCGCGAGCTTGGCCTCGCATCGGGCGGCAATCTTCGAGCAGCTCTCACTGAGCTTATCTCGCGGTGACACGTCGCGCTTGATGACCGTATTCTCGAGTTCACTTCGCCGGATGAATTGGGCTCCGATTTACCAGGCGCACCGCAACCCGAGGATGTTTCAAGCTCGCGCTAGCGCACGCCGAACTTCCGTGGTGCTCGCCGGCTCTTTGCCAGCCGATTGGATCAACTGGACTGCCTGTGCAGTCAATTGCGCGTTGGTTTTGCGAGCCCCAAACGGCGCATCTTCTAGACCTACGCGAATATGACCGCCCCAACCGCATAGGTGATCCGCGGCTGCCCCGGGAGCGTGCACCTAGACCAACATCTCACCCGTCGCGTTTGATCGCACCGATCAGCACGAACGCCATCAGACACGGTTCAGCGAGCGGGTTGCGCCAGCGATGGCGCGTGCCGTTTTGCACGACGCAGTCGCCCGGCCGAAGATGCACGGTCTTGCCGTCGTCGAGCTCGAGAATCATCTCGCCGCGAATGACGATGCCGTAGTCGACACTGTCCGAGGTATGCATGCCCGGCGTGTCGCGTTCGAAGTGTCCCGCCATGCCCGGGACTTTTTGCGACAGCTCGTCGAGAAATTTTTCGTAACCGCGCGGATCGGGCTTGCTGCCTTCCGGCGGACGAGGCGCGAAGCGAACCAGTCTGAACCAGGTCGCACCGGGCGCTGGAAAGCCGCCCTTCTTCGTCAGCATCGGATCCGGCTCGTGACCGGTTGCGCGCGGAATGCCGTCGGTCGCGTACATCTCATAGTAGGCAACGCCGGGGCGCGAATCGAAGGTAACGATCTGCGGCGTGAGCTCGAATGACTTGAATACCGATTTGCCTGCTTCGTCTCTGCCGGTCAACGCACGTTTTGGAATCGCGGTGCTGTCGTTATCCGCTGTCGCCGCCTGCGGGGTTAGCCCGAGCACGCTCGCACTTGCTGCCACCGAGAGTAACGCCAACAACTGGCGTCGATTGCCATCTTCGACGTTCGCGCCCGGCGGTTCGTCCAGATTTCGAATTACCTCGATCTTCTTCATCAGCTCCTCCGTTATCTGGGTGGTCGCGGCGAACTGCATTTGCGTTATTAGCGCAATTCAATGCGACGATGCCGAGTCCGCATTCCCGGCATAAGGTACTTCGTACGGCGACGATTGTGTTCTGGCCTGAGTTGGAAGCACAGGCGGCCATCGTATCAAGCGAATCCTATATCGAGTAGGTCCTCGCCTGGCTGCGCACGCTCGCTTCAGACGTAGTCGGCAACGCCGTCGGAAGAAACACGATAGAGCTGGACGGTGTTGCGGCAGGTTCCGTCCGTGCCGAAGAATGTAGTTCGTTGTTTGCATCGATCGACCTTTCCTAGAACTGACGCTGTCAGAGCCTGGATCAGTGTGGAGCGACTCGTCGTCAGCCGCGTTAGTATGCCGCACTCGCAGAGCGTGCCAAGGCGGCGCATAGACCGGAACCCAATGGTCGAGTTATCCCTGAGCTCGATTGGCCCCGTTTGCGCTCCGGCCCTGATCCAACGCTGGCTCGAGCAATAGCAGGTCACCGCAAGGACGAACCCGATGACTCTCGAACACCAGCTCGAAGACTGGCGCATGCATGCTCTGCGCGTCGAAGCGGAAGTGTGCAAAGCGGTCATCGGCCAGCAGGCTACAGTGCGGATGATCAACGTCGCGCTGTTTGCGCGTGGCCATGTGCTGCTCGAGGGCGATGTCGGTATCGGCAAGACGACCATTCTGCGAGCATTCGCGCGCGCGGTGGGTGGTGATTTCGAGCGCGTCGAAGGCACGGTGGATCTGATGCCGGGCGACCTTATCTACCATACGTACGTCGACGCCGACGGTCGGCCGCGCATCGAGCCGGGGCCGTTGCTGCGGCACGGAGAGCGCCTGGTCACGTTCTTCTTCAACGAGATCAATCGAGCGCGCCCGCAAGTACAGTCGCTGCTGTTGCGCGCGATGGCAGAGCGAACAGTCTCCGCTTTCAATCAGGAGTTTCGCTTTCCCCACATGACGGTATTCGCCGACCGTAACAGGGTCGAAAAAGAGGAGACGTTCGAGCTCGCATCAGCGGCGCGCGACCGCTTCATGTTAGAGGTGCGCATGCCGACGCCGGAAGACTTCGCGGTGCGCCGTGCGCTCGTCTTCGACCCGGATTTTCATGACGTGGATCGTCTGCTCGCACGGGTCTCGCCCGGCGTAGTGCAATGGCAGGAGCTGAACAACATCGCGGATGCGATTCAGCGCGCCGTCAGCGCGAGCGAAGCGCTCGAGCGCTATGTCATGGATCTATGGGACGCTAGCCAATCACCACAGAAGTTCGGCGTGCGCCTCGATGGCGTCGACATGGACAAGCTGATTCTTGCCGGCGCGAGTCCGCGCGGCATGATGGCGCTAATTCGAGCAGCGCGGGTCGTGGCCTGGCTCGCGGGGCGCACTTATCTGACCCCGGACGATGTGCAATCCTTGGTGCCGTCGGCGCTGGGGCACCGCATTTTCTTTACGCCGGTCTACGAGTTGCGCCAT
>JBBRGM010000283.1:0-6234 GCA_038240725.1 Burkholderiales bacterium
CATCAGTTGCCGCAAATCCTCGATACCACTGTAGGCGAAGCGGATCGCACCTGCCGTGAATCGCGTGTTGCCGCCGGCTTCGTCTTCCGATGCGCGCTCGAGCACGAGCACTTCGGCGCCCTGCTCGCGCGCGGCCAACGCGGCGCACATCGCGGCGTTTCCCGCACCGACTACCACGAGGTCACATCGTTCAGGCAGCATGAATCTCCGGCGTCTCGTATAGATTAGAATGGGTCTAGCTTAGCGCAGATCGTCTCGAAAACAAAAAGACGGCGAGGAGAACTACGGTGACGAAAGCGGACGATGCGGACGGACTCGCACTCGGAGTCAATACGATGTCCTTCATGTGGCGGATGCCTGCGCGCGCAGCGCTGGAAACGCTCGCGCGTCATGGCTATCGCCGCTTCGAGCTGATGACTTCGCCGATCCATTTCGATCCCATGATGCAGC
The DNA here is from genome assembly GCA_038240725.1 of Burkholderiales bacterium. Lineage (GTDB taxonomy): Bacteria > Pseudomonadota > Gammaproteobacteria > Burkholderiales > SHXO01 > SHXO01. Next base: position 451 of record JBBRGM010000283.1, read on the forward strand.
GCGCCGAAGCCGTCGCGTTCGGCCGATTTCTGCGTGAAGCAGGGCTGGTGGTCGAGACGATCAACGTGCCGAGTCTGGACCAGAATCTCGCCAGTGCGTCGGTCGAGATGCGCGACTACACCGTAGCATTATTTCAGCGGCTGATCGCGATTGCCGAAGCGATCGGCGCACAAGGCGTCGTCGTAGTAACCGGCCGCGTACATCCGCTCGTGCAGCCGCCGCGAAAAGATCTCGAAGACTGGTTCGGCGAAGCGTTCCAGCGCGTAGTGCGGTCAGCGGAGCAGAGCGGCATTCGCCTGCTGCTGGAGAACATACCGATGGGCGTTTACCCGCGCGCCGATCAACTCATCGCATTTGCTGAACGTCTCGGCAGCGCATCGGTCGGCATCTGCTACGACATCGCCAACGCGCATTTCATCGGCGAGGACGTCGCAGCCGGTGTGCGCGCAACCCAATCACGCCTCGACATCGTGCACTTATCGGACACGGGGCGCGAAACCTGGCGCCACGATCCGGTCGGACAAGGCGGCTGCGATTTCGCGAGCTTCGGCGCGGCGCTGCGTGAAGTCGGCTACGCGAAAACATCGATGATGGAAATCGTTGCCGACCCGCCGGTCGAGCTGATCGTCGACAGCCACAAGCGCCTTGCCCAATGGGGCTGGGCGCCGCTCCCCAATTAATCTTTCGCCTCAATTCAAACCAAAGGACGCCGTATGCCGCGCATGAAAGGCGGAGATCTGATCTCCGATTTCCTCATTCAAGAAGATGTGCCGTATGTGTTCGGCATCTGCGGCCACGGCAACGTCGGCTTGCTCGACTGTCTGTGGGAAAGGCAGGACAAGATCAAGCTGATCTCGCCGCGTCATGAGCAGACCGCCGGACATATGGCCGACGCCTACTTCCGCGTCGCGCATAAACCGGTCGCGACCTTGACTTCATGCGGACCCGGTTCGTGCAACATCGTGATGGCGACCGCGTGTGCGTCTGCAGATTCGTCGGCGTTCTATGCGATCACGGCAAACGTGCCGACATCGCAGTTCAATCGCGGACCGTTTCAGGAAAGCCATCGCAACGGCGCCGCGGAATTCCCGGTGGCGCTGCGTCCCTACGTGAAGCGCACGTTTCAGCCGACGCGCGTCGACATGCTGCCGCTCGCCCTGCGCCAGAGTTACAACCTGATGCTGAGCGGACGTCCCGGCCCGGTCAACCTCGACGTGCCGTTCAACGTGTTCCAGGAAGAGGACGACGTCGAGATGCTGCGCTCCGACCAAGCCAGCGGCATGATGCGGCCGGGCGCGTCGCCGGAAGACATTCGCCGCGTCGTCGACATGCTGCTCGCAGCGGAGCGGCCGGCGTTCTTCGTCGGCCACGGCGTCACCCTGGCGGAAGCCGGACCGGAGCTGACCGCGATTGCGGAGATGCTCAACATTCCGGTGATCACGTCGCCCAACGGCATGGGCACCATCCCGATGCCGCATCGACTTGCACTCGGCTTCATCGGACGCAACGGCGCTTATCCCGCCAATCAGGCGGGGCGCCATTGCGATGTGCTGATCTCAGTTGGCGCGCGCTTCGACGATCGCTCATCGTCATCGTGGATTCCCGGCTACTCGTGGAATATTCCGCCGACCAAGCTCGTGCACGTCGATATCGACCCGGGCGAAATCGGACGCAACTATCCGGTTGCCATCGGCATCGTCGCAGACGCGAAAGTGTTTCTAGGGCAAGTGGCGCAAGAAGTCCGGCAACGTGGCATCTCACTCGGCGGCCGACTGGCGAAATGGAACGAGATGATCGATGGCTGGCGGCGCGAATGGGTTGCGTTCACCACACCGAGCTTCGACATCAGCAGCTCGCCGCTGCATCCACAGCGCGTGGTGAAAGAGGTGCGCAACGCGCTGCCGGACGACGCCATTATTTCGCTCGACAGCGGCGTGCATCACAACTGGTTCATGCAATTCTGGGAAGCGCGGCAACCGCAGGCGATGCTCAACACGTGGGGCTTCTCGGCGATGGGGTTCGGCGTCAGCGGTATTCTCGGCGCCAAGCTGGCCGCACCGCATCGTCCGTGCGTCGCAATTTGCGGCGACGGCGGTTTCGTGATGACGCCGCACGTGCTCGCGACCGCGGTCGAGTACGACATCCCCGCGGTGTGGGTGGTGTGGAATAACTTTTCCTGGGCGGCGATCCGCGACATTCAGCAAGGCATGTTCGGCGGCCACGAGCTCGGCACCGGTTTTTATTCAGGGCCCGATCGCAAACCGTATAGCCCCGACTTCGCAGCGATGGCGCGCAGCTACGGCGTCGAAGGCATCACGGTGAAGCATTCCGATCAGCTCGGCGATGCGCTTCGTCATGCGCTCGCGCTCGGCAAACCATGTCTGCTCGACGTCCATGTCGACGACAAAATCAAACCGCCCGGCACGGGCACCTGGCAACTGCCGCCGACAGCGTTCAAAGAACCGGCGTTCGGCAAACCGCTCATCCGCAATCCCGTGAGCTCGTCATGAACGAAGTCACCGCGAGCGCTGCTTTCCGGCCGGTTGCGGCGAAGACGCTCGTTGCCGGCGCCTGGGGCGAATCCGAGCAAACGGTCGAGATCCGCGATCCGTATCGCGGCGATGTCGTCGGAACCGCAGCGGTGTCCTCTATGGAGGAGTTGAATCTCGCGCTCGATGCGGCCGCGCAGGCGTGCTCGAAGGCAGCCGCAGTGCCGGCGTACGAGCGCGCGGCCTTGCTGCGGCGGACGGCTGCGTTGATCGAACGCGATGTCAAAAGCCTCGCGCAGTTGATGACACGCGAAACCGGCAAAGCAGTCAAAGATTCCGAAGGCGAGATTCGACGCTCGCTGGAAACCTTCACGCTCGCCGCCGAAGAAGCGATCCGCATCGAAGGCCGTCACGTACCGCTCGACGGCAGCGCCATGGGCGCTGGAAAGATGGCTTTTCTGATGCGCTTTCCGGTCGGCGTCGTGGCCGCGATCACACCATTCAACGCACCGTTCAATCTCGCCTCGCATAAGATTGCGCCGGCGATTGCAGCGGGCAACACGGTGGTATTAAAGCCGCCGCCGCAGTCGCCGCTGATCGTCCATCGGCTGGTGGAGCTCGTCGTCGAAGCCGGCGCGGCCGCGGACACGATCAACGTCGTGCATGGTGGTGCGCAGCTCGGCGCCGCGCTGGTCGGCGATCCGCGCGTCGTCTTCATCACCTTCACCGGGTCGAGCCGCGCGGGCGCGGCGATCAAAGCAGCGAGCGGACTGCGGCGCGTTGCGCTCGAGCTTGGCGGCAACGGCGCGACGATCGTGCACGACGACGCGGATCTCGCCACCTCGGCAGCCGCGTGCGGTCGCAACTCGATGCGTCTCGCGGGACAAAGCTGCATTTCGGTACAGACCGTCTATGTGCACGAGCGGGTGTACGAGCCGTTCCTCGAGCTGATGGCAACAGAAGTTCGCAAAATGAAGCTCGGCGATCCGCTCGACACTGCGACCGACGTCGGCACCCTCATCGACGAAGCCGCAGCCATGCGCGTCGAAACGTGGGTGAAGGAAGCCGCAGCGGCTGGCGCGCAAGTAGTGACCGGCGGTCATCGGCACGGCGCCGCGTTCGAGCCGACGGTCCTCACGCGCGTACAACCAACCATGAAAGTCGTGTGCGAAGAAGTGTTCGGACCGGTGGTGAACGTCATTCCTTATTCGTCGATCGAAGAACCGTTTGCAGCAATCAACGCGAGCCCATATGGATTGCAGGCCGGCATTTTTACCAAGTCGAACGAGTTGTCGTTTGCTGCGATCCGTTCGCTGCGCGTGGGCGGCGTCATCGTCAACGGCACCTCGACCTGGCGCACCGATCAGCTCGCGTACGGCGGCGTGAAAGCGAGTGGCGCCGGACGCGAAGGTCCGCGCTATGCTATCGAGGATATGACCGAGCAGCGGCTCATCGTCTTTAACTTGTGAGCAGAAGGAAATCGCAGAAATGAGAGTGTTCGTTACCGGCGGCGGCGGATTTCTCGGCGCGGCAGCTGTACGTGCCCTGCTGGCGCGCGGCGATACGGCGATTGCGTTCGACACGCAGTTGAGCGCGCTGGCGGACGCCGGGCCGGATGATCGCCTGATCCGTGTACCCGGCGACATCACGGATATGGCGAACATCGCGCAGGCGGTGATGCTGCATAAACCCGATGCGGTCATTCATTGTGCGGCGATCGTCGGCGTACTGTTCTCGCTCGGCAGTCCGCTCAATGTCGTGCGTGTCAACATCGAAGGCTCGATCAACGTATTCGAAGCGATGCGGCTCGCGGGCATCAAACGCTGCATCCACATCAGCTCGGAAGAAACCTACGGCGCGTTCCACACGGACAAGATCGACGAGACGCACCCGCAGGAAGCGGTGCTGCCTTATGGCATTTGTAAAGTCGCGGTTGAGCAACTCGGTCGCAGCTATCGTGATTTGCATGGGCTCGAAGTCATCAACGTGCGGGCGTCCTGGGTATATGGTCCGGGCTTGCCGCGCGATCGCATTCCGAAGAATCTGATCGAGGCAGCACTCGCCGGACGCGAGCTTCACGTGCCTTCCGGTGCCGAAACGGTGATCGACCATCTGTACGTCGACGATTTGATCGCCGGCATACTCGCAGCACTCGATCATCCGCAGCATCGCTACGACGCGTACAACATTGCCAGCGGCCACGCTGCGAGCATCGCCGAGATGGTCGCGATCATTCGCGAGCTGATACCCGGCGCTGAAATCTCGGTCGGCCAAGGCCCGTACAGACACGGCGATCGCATCGAGATGGTGAAGAAGGGCGCGCTCGATGTCAGCCGCGCGGCGTCCGAATTGGGCTGGAAGCCGCGCCACAATATTCGCACCGGACTCGCCGCGTACATCAGCGCACTGCGCGAGCCGCCTTTGGTTTAGCAGCAGTCAAGGAGACGCCATGGATTCGACCGATGGACCCGGCAGCAACGTCAAAGCAGTGATCCGACCCGCTGCGGAGGTTATGTGGGATGAGCCGCCCGCGCACATCGGCGGCGCGTTCTCGAAAATGCTCGTACGCCCAGAATCGTGCGGATCGAAGATTCTCGATTACCGCGTGTCGGTGTATCAGCCGCGCGCGTACGTCGCGCCGCATCGTCATCGCATTCAGGAGCAGGTGTATCACGTGCTCGATGGCGAAGGGCTGATGGAAATCGAAGGTGAACGCAAAGTGGTTCGCAAAGACGACGTGATCTTCATTCCGCCGGGCGTGCTGCACGCGATCTACAACACGGGAATGATCGACCTGCGCTTCATCGTTGTTACGTCGCCGCCGGACGAGTGATCTCAACGCGCGCAACTGCAAGGACCGATCTCCCATGAGACAAGGCCAAGGCATTCTGTTGATCACCAATGCAGTCGTGCCCGCGACGATGGATGAATTCGACGCGTGGTATCTGCGCCAGCATCTGAACGAACGCTTGGGGATTGTTGGCTTCGAGCGCGGCCGGCGCTACCGCACCGATTCGCCAAGCACGCGATTCATGGCGCTGTACGAAACGCAAACGCCTGCGGTGCTGCACGGCGAGGGCTACATGGAACGTCTGGCGAATCCCACGCCGTGGACGCAGAAGGTGATGCCGAGCTTCCGCGACACGTCGCGCAGCTTGTTGCGCGTCGGCGCGACGCAAGGTGTGCTCGTCGGCAGCGCGATCGCGATCATCGATCTGACTGCCGTAATAAACGACGAGAGCGTCATCGCAAAACTGCGTGCGCTTCTGCCCGAGATTTCTGTCGCACCGGGAAT
>JBBRGM010000284.1:0-6220 GCA_038240725.1 Burkholderiales bacterium
CGCCATGAACCCGCGCACTCGCCTGCTGCTCGAAGGACCGATCGTGCCGACGCTGTTGCGCTTAGCATGGCCGAACATTCTGGTGATGCTCGCGCAGGCATCCACTGGATTGATCGAGACGTGGTGGGTGTCGCGGCTGGGAATCGATGCGCTGGCCGGTATGGCTGTCGTGTTCCCCGGCTTCATGATGATGCAAATGCTTTCGGGCGGCGCGATCGGCGGCGGCATTTCCTCCGCAATCGCGCGCGCGCTCGGCGCGGGACGACGCGGATGCGCTCGTACTGCACGCGATCATCATCAATGCCGCACTCGGCATTCTGTGCAGTGCTGCCGTTCTGCTCTTCGGTCCGCAACTGTATCGAGCGCTTGGCGCCGAAGGCGCGTCGCTCGACGCCGCGCTGCAATACTCGAACGTCGTGTTCGCCGGAGCCGTGCTCGTGTGGCTGCTGAACGCCTTTGCGAGCGTGCTGCGCGGCACCGGCAACATGCTGGTCCCATCGGTTGCGATCTGCGTCGGCGTCGTGTTGCTGATTCCGCTCTCGCCGCTGCTGATATTCGGTTTCGGTCCGATTCCCGCGATGGGCATTGCCGGCGGCGGTGTCGCGGTGGTGCTGACGACAGTGCTGACCGCGGGCGGTATGGCGTGGTACATGTGGACCGGCAAGTCGATCGTACGCCCGCGGCTGGCGCGGCTGCGTGCCGTCTTGTTCATCGACATCCTGCGCGTCGGCGCGGTCGGGTCGGTCAGCACGCTGCAAACGACGCTCGTGTTTATCCTGACGACTGCGTTGGTCGGCGCCGCGGCTGGGCCGGACGCAGTGGCCGGCTACGGTACCGGCGCCCGCCTGGAATATCTGCTCATCCCTCTGGTATTCGGATTGGGCGCGCCGATGGTTGCATTGATAGGAACCAACATCGGCGCCGGTCAGCCGGAACGAGCGCTACGCATTGCGATGATCGGCGGCGGACTGGCTTTCGCAATCAGCGAAACGATCGGACTCGCGGCAGCGATCTGGCCGCACGCGTGGCTCGGGCTGTTCGGCGATCATGCGCGTATGCTCGACACGGGCGCGGCCTATCTGCGCGTCGTCGGACCGACCTACGGTTTCTTCGGGCTGGGCCTGTCGCTCTACTTCGCATCGCAGGGCGCGGGAAGATTGCTGTGGCCCTTGCTGAGCGGATTTATTCGCCTGCTGATCGCGATCGGCGGCGGCTGGCTCGCATTGCGTCTCACCGGCTCGCTGACCTGGATGTTCGCTGCTCTGGCGCTGGGGCTCGTCGTATACGGCGTGTCGCTGGCGGCAGCAGTCGGTTCCGGTGTCTGGTTCGATCACGATCGTGGCGCTGTGCCGATTCGCTTCTGGCGGCGCAGGGCGCGCACGAAACGCGAGAAAGCGATCATCTTGCATCCTTCACTTTCAACTTCTTCACGCAAGGAGGCGCCATGAGCAAGCCTGTCGCAATCGTTGTCGGCGTCGGCGCCGAGCTGGGTCTTGGCGCTGCGCTATGCCGCCGTTTTGCCAGCGGGGGATACCACGTCTTCGTGGCCGGACGCACCGCCGACAAGATTCAAAAGGTCAGCCAAACGATCGAGAAGGCCGGTGGCAGCTCGGTAGCCGTCGTGACCGACACGACGGTCGAAGCCGACGTCGTTCGTTTATTCGATCGCGCCACGTCGGCGGGCGCCGGATTCGACGCTCCCGACCTGGTCGTATCCAACGCAGGCAACAATGCGCGCATCGATTTTCGTGAGCTGACCGCAGCGCAGTTCGAAGATTTCTGGCGCGTCGGGTGCCTCGCCGGATTTCTCGTAGGCCGCGAGGCCGCGCGCCGACTGGTACCGCTCGGTCGTGGGACGATTCTGTTCACCGGCGCGTCCGCGAGCATGCGTGGGAAACCGGGTTACGCGCACTTCTCCGCCGCGAAAGCGGGGCTGCGCATGATCTCGCAAAGCATGGCACGCGAATACGGACCGCAGGGTATCCACGTAGCGCACGTCGTGATCGACGGCGGCATCGACGGCGAGCGCCTGCATCGGCTGCGTCCGCAATTGCTGAAGGAACGCGGCAACGACGGTCTGCTCGGCATCGACGCCATCGCGGATGCCTACTGGCATATTCATCAGCAGCAGCGTTCTGCGTGGACGCAGGAGCTCGACCTGCGTCCGTTCGGCGAGACGTTCTAAACAGCCCAGCTTCGCTCAGGCACGGCGACGCATTTCCCCGCGCCGGCAATCGGCGCCGTATCGCGCTCGCCGGACAGCGGTGGCACAATCGCCGTCCTGGAGGAGACATGCGATGAGCGGATTCGCCGACTACGAACACTACGACGCACTGGGGCTCGCCGAGCTGGTGCGCCAAAATAAAGTTACGCCGAGCGCGCTGCTCGACGCAGCGATCGAGCGTGTCGAGGCGCGCAACCCGGCGATCAACGCGGTAGTCATGAAGCTGTACGACTACGCCAAAAAAACGATCGCCGACGGCCTGCCGGATGGTCCGTTTCGCGGCGTGCCGTTCCTGATGAAAGATCTCACCTCGGCGGTCGCCGGTGTCGGCATGACGCGCGGCTCGACTTTCTTCGCCGACACGGCACCCGCGACCGCCGACAGTGAGCACGTCAAGCGCCTGAAGCGCGCTGGTCTGGTCATCTTCGGGCGCACCAACACACCCGAGCACGGGCTGTCGCTGACCTGCGAGCCGCGCCTCTACGGTCCGACGCGCAATCCCTGGGACGTCACGCGGATCTCCGCGGGCTCTAGCGGCGGCGCGGCAGCAGCGGTCGCGGCGCGCATCCTGCCGATGGCGCATGCGTCCGATGGCTTCGGTTCGATCCGCGCGCCGGCGGCATGTTGCGGCGTGGTTGGACTGAAACCCACGCGCAGCCGCAATACATTTGCACCATACGCCGGCGAGGGCATCGCAGGGCTTGCGACCGAACATGCAGTGACCTTGAGCGTGCGCGATTGCGCAGCGCTACTCGATGCCACGCGCGGTGCCGGACCGGGCGATCCATACGTCGCCCCGCTACCTGCCGGCCCCTATCTGGACGAGATCGGTCCGAAACCTGGGAAGCTTCGCATCGCCTGGACGGCTGCCGCGCCGAACGGCGCCAGCGTCGATCCGGAATGCTTGCGCGCACTGGCAGACACCGTAGCGCTCTGCGCCGATCTCGGTCACCAAGTCGAACAGCACGATCCCGAAATCGAGCGAACCGCAGTCGTGCCGACCTTTCTCACGCTCGCATCGACAGCGACGATTTTGAATTTCGCGAGTCATCCGAACAGCGGCCGCGCGGCGCGCGAAGAAGACGTCGAGCGCATCACTTGGCTCACCGCGAAGATGGGCGAGAAAATCAGCGCCGCGGAATACGCGCGGGCCATGCAAACCGCGCACCGGCTATCGCGGCAGATGGCCGCCTTTCACGCGGATTGGGACGTGCTGCTGACGCCGGGGCTCGGCATGCTGCCGCCGAAGCTCGGCTGGATCGACATGATGATGGACGACGTCGATGAATACTGGCGGCGCGTGTTTACGTTTTCGCCGTTCACGGTGTGGTTCAACATTACCGGGCAGCCTGCGGTGATGCTGCCCCTCGATCAGAGCGAGACTGGATTGCCGATTGCGACGCAGCTCGTCGGACGCTACGGTGATGAGGCGACGCTGTTTCGCTTGAGCGCTCAGCTCGAGGCGGCGAAACCATGGTTCGATCGCAAGCCGTTAATGGCGTCGTAGCTGTTCGGCCAAGCTGAGTCCGGGCGTCTCTCAGACGTACGGGGGCCCGAGATACCAGCCGACCATAGATTCACGCACGCCGCTGGTAACCGGCCGCACGCGGTGCCAGGTATCGCCGAGAAAAAACACCATCGTGCCCGGCTTCTTATGCGTGAACGTAGCGTGGCGGTTTTCGGTTCTCGGCGAGCCGATCTCCAGATCGAGCTCGCCGCCTTCGTAGCCGTCATTCAGGAACAGCGTGAAGCTGATTTTTCTGATTGCGCCGTCGAGCTTGTGCGGGTGCGGATGCTGATCGCGTGCCAGTCGTACTTGTTGCCGACGCCGTAGCGCGCATGCTGAAAGTGCTCCGCATGCGATAGCGCGAAGTTCCACGCGTTGGCCTTGTTTACATCGGCGACGATGGGATTGAAGATGGTCTTCAATTCCGGGTTTTCGATCCAGCGAATCTCGCTCAGGCGATTGCGCGATACGTTTTGCTGCTCGTTGAGAACCGCGCCACCGGAGAATGCGGTCTTGTCGTCGGCGAGCAGTTGCTTCACCCGGTTGAAGCAGTCGTCCTTCAACAGCAACTCGCAGAACAGGCTTTTCGTATAGCGCATGTCAGTGGCGGATCAGCGCCATCCCGACTTCCTGCCGTCGTCGACACGAGAGCATGAGTGGCAACGGGGAATCGACATGCAATCGCTAACGGATAATCCGCGGCAAAGTTAAGGGCGATGCCACTCATTCGCGGTGCTCATGCCCCGCATTCGCAAGTATCGTTTGAACGACCGCGCATTTGCGAGGACAGTGCGTGCTGTGCTTGGGCGAAGGACGATTTCCAGCCGGCCTTCGCCGCTCTTCTTACCAACTTCAAATCGAGAATCTGCAATGACGAAACGTACCGCGCTGGTCACCGGCGCTTCCGGCCTCGTGGGAGGCTACCTATTGACCCATTTGCTCGAGCAGGGCGGCTGGGACATCGTCGCCGTCTCGCGCCGCAAGCCCGACATACCGGGCAACTATCGGCACATCTCGGTCGACCTGCTCGACCGCGCCGATTGCAAAAGCAAGCTGGGCGGTCTTACCGATATCTCCCATATTTTCTTTGTTGCGTACCTGGAACGCGCCGATCCGGCCGAGTCGGTAACGGCGAACACCGGCATGCTGGTGAACCTGGTGGAAACGATCGAAGCGGCATCGCCCGCGCTCGAGCACGTGCATTTGTCCGAAGGCACCAAGTGGTACGGCAATCACCTCGGACCGTTCAAGACTCCGGCGAAGGAAGACGATCCGCGCCACATGCCGCCGAATTTCTATTACGACCAGCAAGATTTTCTCGAGGCGCGGCAGAGAGGCAAACGCTGGAGCTGGTCGGTGGTGCGGCCGCACGCAGTCTGCGGCTTCTCCACCGGCGGACCGATGAATCTGACCCTGGCGATCGCCGTCTACGCCAATATCTCCAAAACCCTGGGGTTGCCGCTCAGCTTTCCCGGCAAGGCGGGGGCGTATACCGCGTTGTATCAGTGCACCGACGCGGCATTGCTGGCAAAGGCGATGACTTGGATGGCGACCGAGCCGCGCTGCGCGAACCAGGCGTTCAACATCACCAATGGCGATCTGATTCGCTGGCAGTACGTCTGGCCGAAGCTCGCCGAGTTCTTCGACATGGAATTAGCGCAGCCAAGGCGCATGAATCTGACGCGCATGATGGCGGACAAGGGACCAATCTGGGATCATATCGTCGCTAAGCATGAGCTGAAGCCGCACCGCTATCAGGACATCGTCGCCTGGGGCTATCCCGATAACGTGTTTGCGTCGGACTACGACATCGTCTCCGATACCAGCAAAGCGCGTCGTCTCGGCTTCAACGACCTGGTGGATACGGAGGAGATGTTTCTGCGCATGTTCGGTGAGTTCAGAAACGACCGCATCATTCCTTGAAATGGTGGGCGGCCAATGACGACCGTGGCGGAGTCGATCAACTCGACGAGGCGCCGGACTGCAGCGCCAGCTCGAGCAACGCGAGCTCTTCTTCTACGACGTGAAATGCCGCGTCGCCGATAACGTCGCGCGCTCGCAGGTCCAGGAGCGCGCGGCGTTGCGCTTCGATGACGCGCCGATGTACTTCCATCTGCTTCGACAAACTTTCTACCGGCACGCCGGCCGACCGCTCCTCGGCCGATTGCAAGCGCGCCCGATATTTATCGCGCAGGTTCGGAGACGCCGCTACAGCTTCTGAATCCAACGCTTCGAGCGCGATACGAGCGGTCTCGTGGCGTGCAGTCGCGACCTCGCGTTCGACTACGCCGTCATCGGGTATACCCACCCGCTCGATCAGCCAGCGCAGCGTCACGCCTTGAATCACCAGGGTGGTGAGTACGACGCAAAACGCGCACAGCACGATGAGATCGCGATACGGGAACATGGCTTGCGGCGTATGCGGCAACGCCAATGCAGCGGCCAAGGTTACGATGCCGCGCATGCCGCACCAGGAAATGATCATGCCG
>JBBRGM010000285.1:0-6204 GCA_038240725.1 Burkholderiales bacterium
GCGAAAGCTCAACTTGTAGCGCAAGTACCAGCGTACGCACAGGATGATAACTTCACGATCGAAGTGCCGACCCTCGAACAACTCGTCCACGCTCACCAGTTTGCGCATACCGGCCTTCAGTACGAGGAAATAAGGACGACGCACGCTGATCGGTTAATCGAGCGGTAAGGGTTGGCCGGTAGACTGGCAAACTGCGTCTTTGCTGCGATCGAAGAGGAATTGGAGGTCGACAAGACAGATCTTAAGGGCAACGACGGGCTCCTAAGCGACTTTGATGATGGCATGGTTGACCGTTTCGTGTCTTACTGTAGCGGCGATCGGCTGCGTGTACACCGTCGCTGCTGCACTCGCTGTGCGACGCTTTCGCGGCCGCGCCGATTCGTCAACGCGGCAGCCCGGTATCACCATTCTGAAGCCACTACGTGGCAGCGAACCGGCTCTCTACGCTAACCTAGCTTCTTTTTGCGACCAGAACTACGGTGCGCCGGTGCAGATCCTGTTCGGCGTGCAAAGCGCATCCGACTCTTGCCTTGACCTCGTCCGCGGACTGATCGCCGATAACCCCGAACACAACCTTCAACTCGTTGTCGACCCGCGGGAGCACGGCGCCAACGCCAAAGTCAGCAATCTGATCAATATCGCCAGCCATGCCAAGCATGACGTAATTATCGTTTCCGATAGTGATATTCGCGTCGAGGCGAATTACCTGCGCGAAATTTCTGCAATGTTGCATCAACCGGGGGTCGGGTTGGTTACCTGCATGTATCGAGGGCAGGCAGCGGCTGGAACCTGGTCCCGACTCGCGGCGATGGCCATCGATTATCAATTCTTCCCCAGCGTCATGTTGGGTGTACGAATGGGACTTGCGAGACCGTGCTTTGGATCCACGATAGCGCTGCGGCGACAAACGCTTGAGGACGTCGGAGGCTTCGCTGCGTTCGCGGATCATCTTGCCGACGATCACGCGATGGGCGAGGCCGTGCGGCGAACAGGCATGCGAGTGGCGATCGCAAACTGTGTCGTTGCCCATGTGTGCGGCGAGCGCAGCGCCAGCGAGCTAATTCAACACGAGCTGCGCTGGGCTCGAACCATTCGCGCGGTCGACCAGTGGGGATTCACAGGCTCGGTTGTAACGTATCCCTTGCCGTTCGCGCTTACGGCAGCGGCGTTAAGTGGATTGTCGGCAAGCGCGCTGGCAACACTTGCGGTGACCATAGTGTGCAGACAGGCTGTAAGGAAACAGGTTTACCATACGCTTGGTCATAGTGCAGGATCGGCGTGGCTGCTGCCGTTGCGCGACCTGCTATCGTTCGCTGTGTTCATCGGCAGTTTTCTGATAAGCGTCGTCCGCTGGCGAGGGCAGCGTTACCGGGTCCGAGCGGACGGTACCCTGGTTCTTTTGAAGAGGCGTAAAGCATGATGCGCACGCTGTTTTTGCAGGCGCCGTCGTTCGACGGATTCGATGGCGGCGCCGGATCGCGTTTCCAGGCGCGACGTGAAGTCCGCTCATTCTGGTATCCGACCTGGCTCGCACAGCCAGCCGCTCTGGTCGAGGGCAGTAAGCTCATCGATGCGCCGTCACACCGAATCAAACTCTCCGACATCACGCCGCTCGCCCACGACTACGACCTCGTTGTGCTGCATACGTCGTCGCCTTCCTTCGGCTCCGATGTCAAAACAATCAAGGCGCTCAAGGACGCCAATCCGCGGTTGAAAGCCGGCTTGGTGGGCGCGAAAGTCGCGGTCGACCCGAACGGCAGCCTGGATGCATCCACCGTCATAGATTTCGTCGCACGCAAGGAATTCGACTTCACCATCAAAGAAGTCGCGGAAGGCAAAGACTGGAGCAAGATCGTCGGTCTGTCCTACCGCAACACTGACGGCGTGATCGTGCACAACGAAGAGCGTCCCATCCTCGAGGATATGGATCAGCTGCCGTTCGTCACGCGGGTGTACAAGCGTGATCTCACCATTGAAAATTACTTCAACGGTTATCTCAAACACCCGTACCTCTCGCTCTACACGGGACGTGGCTGCAAGTCGCGCTGCACATTCTGCTTGTGGCCGCAGACCGTTGGCGGCTACCGCTATCGAACGCGTAGCATCGGCCACGTCATCGACGAAATTCAGTGGGCGCGCAAAGCATTCCCACAGGTTAAGGAATTCTTCTTCGATGACGACACACTCACCGATAACCTGCCGCGCGTGCAGGAGCTCGCCAAGGAACTTGGCCGCATAGGCATAAGGTGGTCTTGCAACGCCAAGGCCAACGTCCCGCGGGAGACGTTGAAGGTCATGCGCGACAACGGGCTGCGCCTGTTGCTGGTCGGTTACGAGACGGGCAATCAGCAGATTCTGTTCAACATCAAGAAGGGCATGCGTACCGAATTTGCGCGCCGCTTCACCAAGGATTGCCACGAGCTTGGCATCAAGATTCACGGTACGTTTATTCTCGGGCTGCCGGGCGAAACCAAGGAAACCATCGAGGAAACGATCCGCTTCGCTACCGAAATCAATCCGCACACGATCCAGGTCTCGCTCGCGGCGCCCTATCCCGGCACATTTCTCCATCGGCAGGCGGTGGAAAACAACTGGCTCGACGCATCGAATGCCGAGCTCGTCGATGATTACGGCGTGCAGATAGCCCCGCTGCACTACCCGCATCTGAGCCATTCGGAAATTTTCGATTCGGTGGAAACCTTCTACCGCCGCTTTTACTTCCGTTCGAACAAGATTGCGGCAATCGTATCGGAGATGGTGCGCAGCCCGCAGATGATGAAGCGCCGGCTGCGCGAGGGCGTCGAGTTCTTTCATTTCCTGCGTGAGCGACGGGAGACAGCGCACTGAAAGGCCTCATCGTCACAGCAGACGATTGTGGGCTGGCAACGGAAGTCAACGCAGCGGTAGCGGCGGCGCACACCAACGGAATTTTGACAGCGGCTAGCTTGATGGTCGGCGCGCCCGCAAGCGACGATGCCGCTCAGCGCGCGCTTCGCATGCCGTCCCTGCGAGACGGGCTTCACCTGGTGCTCGTGGAAGGCCGTCCGCTGTTGCCGCCGCACCGCATCCCCGATCTGGTCGACGAGCGCGGTTTATTCCGCGAGAACATGGTGCGGGCCGGTATCGATATTTTTTTCTGCCCGGCCGTGCAGCGCCAGGTGCGGGCTGAAGTGATCGCACAATTCCATGCATTTGAAAAAACCGGACTCCCGTGCGATCACGTGAATGCGCACAAACACTTTCACTTGCATCCCACGATAGCGAAGATCGTTACCCAAACGGCGCAACACTTCGGCGTGAAATCGCTGCGGGTGCCAGCCGAGCCGAGCGTACTGCTGAAGAAGATCGAACCCAAATCGCAATCTGCAACATCGCTGTTTATCGGGCCGTTCGCCACATTGCTTAGGACGCAAGCACGCCGAAGCGGAATGACGGCAGCCGCTCGCACCTTCGGTATCGCCTGGTCCGGCGCGATGACGACGGATCGCCTTACCGGCTTGCTCCGAAATTTGCAAGACGGCGTGACCGAGATCTACATGCATCCCGCGCTGTCTGCTAATTTTTCCGCCGCCGCCCCAAACTATCGCTATGCGGAGGAGTTTGCGGCGCTTACTGCACCCACAGTAGTTGCTGCTGCGCGCGCGTCGGGCGCTCGGCTCGGTGGCTTTTGCGACTTCGCCTCTGATGCGATACATCGCTAGGCTGCTCGCCGTCGCCGGTCTGGCGTTGGCGATCGTGCTGTTCGTACGCGAGCAGCCGCGCGAGATCTTCGGTCTGCTGTTATCGGGCGGTGCCAGCTTGTTTTTGGCAGCCTTGTTCCACATCGTGCCGATGGTCTTGAACGGGCGCGCGTGGCAAGTGTTGTTGCGCGGTTCCACGGCGCCGCACCTCGGCGCAATGACCTACGCAGTGTGGGTGCGCGAATCCGTTAATGGTTTGCTTCCCGTAGGCCGGATCGGTGGCGAACTGGTGAGTTACCGGCTATTGCGTCGCTTCGGAGTGCGACGCGCGCCGGCAGCAGCAAGCCTGCTCGTCGATATGGCGTTGTCGGTGTTGAGTCAGCTGTGTTTTGCACTGTTAGGCGTCGTTCTGCTGGTTGCACCTGCGGGTCCGACGGAAGTCGGCAAGCAACTGGTTGGAGGATTGCTGATCATGACCGCACTGGCGGTTGCGTTCATTTTCGTGCAGCGAGTCGGAACATTCGGCACGATCACCCGGCTCCTGGACAAGCTGGTCGCGGGACGTCTGCAAGGTGCGATCGGCGACTCAGTGCGGATCGACCGTTCGGTGAACATGATGTATCGCCGTACGCGCACCCTCATCGCCTGCTTCCTTTGGCAATGCGCCGGTTGGCTGGCAGGTGCCGGTGAGATCGTTATTGCGCTCTACGTCCTTGGCTACCCCGTCAGTGTGTGGGAAGCAATCGCAATCGAATCATCGATCCAGGCGATCAGCAGCGCGGCTTTCATAGTGCCGGGCGCTCTGAGCGTGCAAGAGGGCGGGTTCATTCTGGTTGGAGCAGCGTTGGGAATCGATGCGCCAGCGGCAATGGCGCTTGCAGCGGCACGCCGTCTACGCGACGTGACCATCTTGTTTCCGGGCCTGATCGCTTGGCAATGGTTCGAGGCCAGAGCCGGCTCGCTTGCGCGGCGGTCCGAGCAGCGCGGGTAGGAACAAACCGCCGAACGAAGCAGGTATGACATCAGCCTAACTCGGGCGGTGCTGGCCGTATCGATCAAAACGGGAACTGCTGCCAGCGTTAGACACTGATACAGCGAGCCCACCAGCCTTCGCATCGACGTAGATCCACCGATAGATTCCCTCGTGGCTCATGCGCATCGAAGCACTGCGAGGGAAGTCGAGCTTGAGTCGTCCAACGATTGCGTCGGGAGACCAATGCGCCTGCAGTCGCTCGAAGACGTACCGGCGCAAGCTCACATCGTCGCCGCGACGATGATGTCGGGCCTGTTGTCTTCGTTGCATCGTGCGCTCATGCGCAAGCGTGAGGTCGTAGCGTACTTCGGCGCTTGTCGAGCGATTGCGCCTCAGCTCGCGCGAGATGGTGCTGTGATGCCGATTTTGCCGGCGTGCAATCTCGCGCACGCCGAACTGAGCCGCATGCAACTGATAGATCGCAAAGCGTTCGTAGAGCGTAAGCTGTCGATAGGACATGCCGGGCTACTCCTGGCAGGTGGGTTGGTCGCACTTCTCACACTACCAGGCACCCACCGTGTCCTACCTCAAGTGGTGCAGTTGCTAGGTGTTGAATCCACCCGGAAGTGGACGCGGGCCTGAGCGGTCAGTATTCGTCGGGTAGCAGGAACGTCGTCACGCTGCGGTCGGGCGGTCCGCGTCTGCCGCCGACCCTATTTCGATTGAGCAGGTTCACGCGCTCGATCAAAACGCGAAGCCGCGCGCACGGCAAAGCTGGCACCGATTCGAGCGCGAAAGGTGGAGCAATGTGCGGCCCGTGGCAAACGCTCGCGACGAGTGCGCGACTTTCTTCAGCACCTATGGCGACAACTCCAGCAGAGTGAGCGGCGGTGTCGTTCGCGGCCAGTTCTATAATCTGCCGCAACACGTCGTGGCCAAAGAGGCGTTGAGAAGGATGCAAACTGCACAAGCGAATCAGTAACCCTCTTTCCGCATATCAACCAAACTTTGTTGGGTGATCGGATCACGACGGACAGCGAATTGAGTTCGCCCTCCCCAGACCCTCAAAATATCTTTTCAAGTCTATCGACGGCTTCCAAAAAAGGCGTCGCAATTTTTTCATAGTCCGCTGGCGCTCTCGCACCCTCCACTTGTTTGACTTGATCGTCGAAGCTGCGAGCTTCGGCTTCCCCTGCTTGACCGCGCGCCGCCACTTGCGGACGGACCTGGTTCCACGTATCCCGGATCGCCGCTCTGGTGGTCACCAGCTTTTGCATATTCTTGGCGGTGGACCACACCTGCATCTCGCGGCAGTAGTAGTCGAGCATCACGATGTCGACCGGCACGGCTGGATGGTACGACCGCGACAGTTGCGCAACGAGTCGCGTCGCCTCGTTCGCATCGCGCATCACGGCGTGTCGCTGCTTGGCGGAGACTTCTACGTCGAGCGCCGAAACCGTTTTCTTCAGCTTGACGGTCGCGTCCGAAGAATCCGTGTTGGAACTTTCCGAAACGGCGTTTTTTAACGCAGTCAGTTGCGTCGCGGCTTGC
>JBBRGM010000286.1:0-6198 GCA_038240725.1 Burkholderiales bacterium
CCGGATTCGCCGCGCTGTTCGGCGTTTACGGTGTGGCCTTTGTCACCGTGAGCAGCGCAGGGTTGCTGTGCTGGTTGGCGGAAATCGCATCGACCGGTGGGTCTGAGCAAACGCCCGGCAGGTCAGGCCAACTGCCCGGCACGCCCGAGCAAGCGAGCGGCGTTCGCGCGCTCGCGAAACAACCTGCGTTATACGTGCTCATCATATTATGGGCCGCTGGCTGGGGACTGCAGTGCGTCGCGTGGACGACGCCGATGGCAGAGCCGCTCGCGGTTAGCCTGGTCCAAGGCAACGTAAAACAAGATATGAAGTGGCGGCCGGAGTGGGTGCAGGCGTCGCTCGATCTATATCTCGAGCTCACGCGCAAAACGAGAGGGCGGCTCATTCTTCTCCCGGAGACCGCGGTGCCGCTGGTCAGCATCGACGTGCCGCCGGCTTTCTTCGACGCGCTTGCACAACACGCGCGCCGACAGCAAGGCGATCTGTTAGTCGGTGTTCCGGAGCATGTGCAAGGTACGCCGCCGCAGTATTACAACGCCGTGATGAGTCTGGGCGCCAGCCCCGTGCAGCACTACCAGAAATATCATTTGGTACCGTTCGGCGATTACTTTCCGCACTGGGGATTTTTGAGCTGGATCATGAATGCGCTCGAAATCCCGATGTCGGATTTTTCCCGAGGCGACGCGTATCAGCAGCCGATGCACGTCGCCGGCCAGCGCGTCGCGGTCAACATCTGCTATGAGGACGCGTTCGGCGCAGAGATCATTCATCAACTCCCGCAGGCGACGCTACTTGCCAACTTCACCAACGATGCCTGGTGGGGCGAATCGATCGCGGCTCAGCAGCATCTGCAGATCTCGCAGATGCGCGCGCAAGAAACCGGACGCTACATGCTGCGCGCAACCAACACCGGCGTGAGCGCAATCATCGATGAGCACGGCCGCGTGTTGGCGAGTGCGCCGCAATTCCAAACCGCCGTGCTCGAAGGTACAGCGCAGGGCTTCACCGGCAGCACGCCGTATACGCGCTGGGCCAATTGGCCGTTTTTAATCGCGACTGCAGGGTTGCTGATATTTCCAATGATCCGAGCGAGGCTGCAGCAAAAGTAAGCGCATCCGCTTCGCACTTGTATCTCGCAGGGCGCAGCACGCTAAACCAAGTAAAATCGCCGTCTCGCGAAACCAGCCGCCGCCCAACTCAAAGCGCACCTTAGTCGATGAACTTTCAAGACGTCATTCTCACGTTGCAGAATTTCTGGGGCCGCCACGGCTGCACGCTGCTGCAACCCTATGACATGGAAGTCGGCGCCGGCACGTTTCACACGGCGACGTTTCTGCGCGCGCTCGGTCCGGAGCCGTGGCGCGCGGCGTATGTACAACCGTCGCGTCGCCCGAAAGACGGCCGCTACGGCAACAACCCCAATCGACTGCAGCACTACTATCAATATCAAGTTGCGCTGAAGCCATCGCCCGACAACATTCAGGATCTGTATCTCGATTCGCTGCGCGAGCTCGGCATCGACCCGCGCGAGAATGACATCCGCTTCGTCGAAGACGATTGGGAATCGCCGACCTTGGGCGCGTGGGGGTTGGGCTGGGAAGTCTGGCTGAACGGGATGGAAGTTACGCAATTCACCTATTTCCAGGAAGTCGGCAGTTTGATCTGCAAGCCGGTGCTCGGCGAAATCACCTATGGTCTGGAACGCCTCACGATGTATCTGCAGGGCAAGGACAACGTGTACGACCTCGTGTGGGTCGACGGACCGGACGGCCCGATCACCTACGGCGACGTCTACCATCAAAACGAAGTCGAGCAATCGACCTACAACTTCGAGCAATCGAACGTCACCATGCTGTTCGAACACTTC
Source organism: Burkholderiales bacterium (assembly GCA_038240725.1). GTDB lineage: Bacteria > Pseudomonadota > Gammaproteobacteria > Burkholderiales > SHXO01 > SHXO01. The sequence goes on from JBBRGM010000286.1 coordinate 1,868, forward strand.
ACCGCATACGAGCGTGAAGCCAAGCGCCTGATCGAAGCAGGCCTCGCGCTGCCCGGCTACGAGATGGTGATGAAATGCTCGCACACGTTCAATCTGCTCGACGCGCGCGGTGCGATCTCAGTCACGGAGCGCGCGGCGTATATCGGCCGCGTGCGCACACTCGCTCGACTGGTGGCGCAGGCGTATTACGATTCGCGCGAAGCGCTCGGCTTTCCGATGCGCAAACCGCAGCCCGTTACAAACTAGGCGGAACTCATGCAGGACGCATTGCTCATCGAGTTGCTCACCGAAGAGCTGCCGCCTAAATCGTTGCAAGCGCTCGGACGTCGCTTCGCCGAAGGCGTGTTTCGCCGACTCGCGGCGCAAGGGTTCGTTACCGCGAACGACGAATGGCAGCCGTTCGCTACGCCGCGCCGGCTCGGCGTCTTAGTCGCAGGCGTGCTGGATCGCCAGCCCGAACAAGCGGTGGAACGCAAAGGTCCCGCGGTCGCTTCGGGTATCGGCGCCGACGGCAAACCCACGAAAGCATTGGAAGGCTTCGCGCGGTCGTGCGGCGTCGCTGTCGATGCGCTGCAACGTATGAACGACGGCAAGGCGGACTACTTCGTGTTTCGCACGCGCAAAGCCGGCGAGGATCTCGCACAGCATCTCGCGCGCATCGTGCAGGAAGCGATCAAGGAACTGCCGATTCCGAAACTGATGCGCTGGGGCGAGCGCGACATCGAATTCGTGCGACCGGTGCACGGCTTGATGATGCTGCACGGCGACTCTATCGTCGCCGGCGAAGTGCTCGGCTTTGCCAGCGGCAACGCAACGCGCGGCCATCGCTTTTTGAGCACCGGCACGTTGTCGATTCCGCGCGCGCAGGACTACGCGCAGATCCTGGCGGAAAGCGGCGCTGTCGTCGCATCATTCGACCTGCGTATGGCGCGGATACGCGAAGGTCTGCAGCAGCGGGCAGCCGGCGCCAATCTCGGCGACTACGAAAGCCTATTGAACGAAGTGACCGCGCTGGTCGAATGGCCGGTCGTCTACGAAGGGCGCTTCGACGAAACCTTTCTCGACGTTCCGCAGGAATGTTTGATCCTGTCGATGAAGCAGCATCAGAAATATTTTCCGCTGCTCGACGCGCAGTCGGGCCTGCTGTTGAATCGCTTTCTGATCGTCAGCAATCTCGATACGCCGGATCCCAAGCGCATCGTCTCCGGTAACGAACGCGTTTTGCGAGCGCGCTTGTCCGACGCAAAGTTCTTCTACGATCAGGATCGCAAGACTCGACTTGCCGACCGGGTCGAGCGGCTCGGCAGCGTGGTCTATCACAACAAGCTCGGCAGTCAGTTGCAGCGCGTACAGCGGCTGCAAAAGCTTGCGGGCGCTATCGCAAAAGAGCTCGGCGCCGATGTATCGAGAGCCGAGCGCGCGGCGTGGCTGGCAAAAGCGGATCTGATCACCGACATGGTCGGTGAATTTCCCGAGCTGCAAGGCATCATGGGACAGTACTACGCGCTGCATGATGGCGAAGATGCTGCAGTCGCCGGCGCGATCGAAGCGCACTACCATCCGCGCTTCGCCAACGATTCTCTGCCGCAGGACGCGGTCGGCAGCGCAGTGGCATTGGCCGACAAGCTCGATACGCTGGTCGGCATCTACGGGGTCGGTCTCGTCCCGACCGGCGATAAGGATCCGTTCGGATTGCGGCGTCAGGCACTCGGCGTGTTGCGCATGTTGTCCGAAGGCGCGCTTGCGCTCGACCTGGTCAAGCTGCTCGAGCTTGCCAAGCTCAACTTCGCACCGGGCGTGCTAAGCGATAGCGTCGTTGCCGACCTGCATACGTTCATGCTCGATCGTTTACGGAATTATTTACGTGAACGCGGCTACGCACCGGATGAAATCGAAGCCGTCGTCAGCCAGAATCCAACGCGTGTCGATCGCGTGGTGCCGCGACTCGCCGCGGTACAGGCGTTTCGTGCGCTGCCGGAAGCAGAAAGCCTCGCGAGCGCCAACACGCGTATTCGCAATATCTTGAAGAAAACGACCGTGACGCAGACCGAAGCCGACGTCGCGGTGTTGCACGAGGCAGCGGAGAAGAATCTGTACGCTGCGACATCGCGGCTGTTGCCTGAAGTGCGATCGCTGGTGGAACGTGAGCGCTACACCGATGCTCTGCGTTTGCTCGCGGGTGTGCGCAGCGAAGTGGATACGTTCTTCGATCAGGTGATGGTAATGGCGGACGATCCCGCCATTCGCAACAACCGGCTGGCGCTGCTATCGCAGCTCGAAAGTCTGCTCAATCACGTCGCGGATATTTCCAAGCTGGCGAGCTGATATCCGAGTTCTTTCCGCTCTACAGATCGCGCATCGCGCCGGGCGGCGTCGATTTGATCTGTCGTAGCAACGTCGCCAGCGCAGCCGGCGTGCCGTAAGTCAGCGAAGAACGATCGAGCTTGCGATCGTACTGCTGCAGCACCGCCGTCAGATCGCTAGTCTCCCATAGCAGGATCTCGTCTTTCAGCGCGCCGCTCATGCCGGCGCGGATGGTGACGCTCCAATCGCGCGGTGGTCCGAGCCTCCCACCAAGCATTTTGCGAATGTCGGCGAAGCGCGCTTCGGGAAACGTTACGGCCACTTGCGCCAGCTCCTCGTCGATGAACAGTGCTTCGGCTAGCGCAGGCACGCCGTTCAATACGTCCAGGCTGCCTTCGAGCGGTTTGCAGCGACGTATGCTGTCGTCGGCCGGATCTTGATAGCAGGCGAGCTCGGCATTCTCAAGAACGCTGGTCAGCTCGTCGCCGATAAGCTCGGGACCCAAACCTTCGAACACATCATCCGCCCTCGCCTGATGCGTCACCAGAAAACTGCAACAGGCGAGCACCGCTGCACCTGTCGTCAGCCACGCTCGCATCAAACTCTCCCGAATTCCTTCATGACGAACTGCTGGCGTCGGCTGACCGGCAGCCGTTCCTCCAGCCCGCGCAGCTTGACCACCCACTGCCCGTCGCCGCCCTGCTCAGCCAGACGCTCGAAGCTCTCGATCGCATCGCGCGCCACCAGGCAGCTGCGGTGAATGCGGACGAACTTCTGCTGAAATTCCTGCTCGAGGCGCGTGAGCGATTCTTCCAGCAGAAAGTCACGTTCCGCCGTTCTGATGGTCACATATTTGAGCTCGGCACGCAGGTAGATGATCTTGTCGACCGGGACCAGCACGATGCGCCCGCGCTCCTGCACCGAAAGATGCCGGCGCGCTTCCGGTGCGAGCTTCTGCAGCACGTCGAGCGCGAGCGGCGTCAATGCTCTGGCGCGCGTCAATGCATCGTACAGACGTCGCAGACGAATCGGCTTGACCAGGTAATCCACCGCGTGCAGCTCGAATGCTTTCAGCGCATAGGCGTCGAACGCGGTGGTGAAAATGACCGAAGGCGGATCGGGCAGTTTGCGCAGATGCTGCGCGGCTTCGATGCCATCCATTTCCGGCATGCGAATGTCGAGCAGCACGACATCGGCCGGCGTCACCTGCAGCAGATCCAGCAGTGCCCGGCCGTTCGCCGCTTCGCCGACGATTTCCAGCGCGAGGCTGGCGGCGCAATCTTCCAGCAGATCGCGAATGCGGCTGCGCGCCGGCGCCTCGTCGTCCACCACCACTACTCGCAATGCTTGTCCATGCTTGGTCGTTGCCATCGGGTTCGCTCGTCAGCTCTGATCTGTTCGGTAAGGCATCACGATATGCACTTGGAACGCATTATCGGTGACGCTGGTTTTCAGGCTCGCTTCGGCATCGAAATGCAGCGCGAGGCGCTCGCGGATATTGCCGAGCGCCATCTTGTTGCCGACGTGATGATCACCTTCGCTTCGATACGGATTGCGCAACACCAGGTGCACCTCGTCGCGCACCTTGTAGACGTGGATGCTGATAACGCCGGGTTCCGAGCGCGGCTCGATGCCGTGATACACCGCATTTTCCACCAGAGGTTGCAGCACCAGCGGCGGCACCAGCGCCTCGCCCGGCATTTTTTCCGTATGCCATTCCACCAGCAGCCGCTCGCCCAATCGTAGCTGTTCGAGAGACAGATACTGGCGCGTCAGCTCGACTTCGCGCAGCAAAGTCGACAAATCGCGATTGTATGCCATCAGCACGCGAAACAAGTCGGCTAGATCCTCCAGCGACGCTTCTGCCCGCTTCGGCTCTTCCCGGATCAAGCTCAACACGGCGTTGATGCTGTTGAACAGAAAGTGTGGACGGATGCGCGCCTGCAACGCCTGCAGACGCGCCTCAGATAGTGCAGGCGACAACGCGCGGCTGCGCAGATGAAAGTAGTACAGGATGAACGCCGAGC
>JBBRGM010000287.1:0-6185 GCA_038240725.1 Burkholderiales bacterium
CCGCGCTCGCCGAGCTCACCGCAGATGGACAAGTATTTCGGGTCGACACACGGCTGCGGCCCGACGGCGACAGCGGCCCGCTGACGGTGAGCTTCGACGGTCTGGAGACCTACCTGCATGCGCATGGCCGCGAGTGGGAGCGCTACGCCTGGGTGAAAGCACGCGTGATCAGCCCGGCGCCGGACCCGGAGCTCGATAGCATCGTTTCCTCATTCGTCTATCGCCGGCATCTGGATTACAGCGCGATCGAGTCGCTGCGCGTGCTGCACGCACAGATCGCCGCCGAAGTCTCGCGGCGCGACCTGCACGACAACATCAAGCTCGGGCCGGGCGGCATCCGCGAAATCGAGTTCGTCACGCAGGTATTTCAAATGGTGCGCGGCGGCCGCGACTGGTCACTGCGCGAACGCTCGACATTGAAAGCGCTGAAGCAGCTCGATCATCGCGGCGTATTGCCTGTACAGGCCGTCGAGGATCTACGCACCGCCTATTGTTTTTTGCGCAACCTCGAGCACCGGCTGCAATACCTCGACGATCAACAGACCCATCAGCTGCCGGCAAAAGCAGAAGACCGCGCGCTGATCGCACAGGCGATGGACATGCCGGATTTCGACGCGCTGATGTGCGAGCTGGATGCGCATCGTTCGCGGGTGACGGCGCAGTTCGAGGCGGTGTTCGCCGCCGAAGGCGCACCGCAGAAGGAGCACCCGCTGGCGGTATTGTGGCGCGGAACCGCCAACCCCGAGGATGCGATCGCTGCGCTGGGCAAGCTCGGTTTCGCTGATCCCGCGCTCATCATCGAGCGTCTGCGCCTATTGCGCGAAGGCCAGATGTATCGGCGCATGGCCGGCGCCACGCAAGCGCGGGTGGATCGGCTTGCGCCGCGCGTGATCGAAGTCGCCGCGGAATTCGACAACCCGGACGCGACCTTGGAACGGCTCACGCGTGTGCTCGAAAGCATCGGCCGACGCGAGTCGTACTTCGCATTGCTCATCGAGTATCCCGCAGCGTTAAAGCGGCTCGCCGGTTTGGCCGCGGCAAGCCCGTGGGCAACCGACTATCTCGCTCGTCATCCGATGCTGCTCGACGAGTTGATCTCGCCGCACGCGTTCGACGCGCCGGACTGGGTCGCGCTGGGCAAGCAACTGGCCGACGAGCTCGACCAGCACAGCGACAACACCGAGCGGCAGATGGATACGCTGCGCCACTTCAAGCAGGTGCAGACCTTGCGGCTGCTGCATCAGGATCTGGCGGGCACACTGCCGCTGGAAAAATTGTCGGACAACTTGAGCGACCTGGCCGGTGTAATTCTCGGCGAGGTGCTGCGCTGGGCGTGGGCCGGCGTGCGCACGCGTCATCGCGACGTGCCGCGTTTCTCGATCGTCGGATACGGCAAGCTGGGCGGCAAAGAGCTGGGCTATGCGTCGGACCTGGATCTGATATTTCTGTACGACGACGATCATGCCGATGCGGCGGAAAACTATGGGCGCCTCGCACAGCGCATCAACACCTGGCTCAACAACTTCACCGGCGCCGGCATGCTGTACGAGACCGATCTTCGCCTGCGCCCCGACGGCGCGAGCGGGCTGCTTGTCAGTCAGTTCGCTGCATTCGCCGACTATCAAAAGACCAAAGCCTGGACGTTCGAGCATCAGGCGCTGACACGGGCGCGCTTCCTCGCCGGCGACAGCGAGATCGGAGCGCGCTTCGAGCGATTGCGAATCGACTTGTTATGCATGCCGCGCGATCTTGCAAAACTCAGACGAGACGTGCAAGAGATGCGCAAGAAGATGCTCGATGGGCATCCCAACAAGAGCGCGTTGTTCGACGTCAAACACGATTCAGGCGGCATCGTCGACGTGGAATTCGCCGTCCAGTATCTGGTGCTCGGCTATGCGCACCGCCATCCGGAGCTCACCGCGAACATAGGCAACCTGGCGCTGTTGATGCTGGCCGGACGCTTGCAGCTGATCGCTGAGGATGTCGCAGCGCAGGCCCACGACAGTTATCGCGAGCTGCGGCGATTGCAGCATCAACTGCGTTTGCAAAGCGAGGGATACGCGCGGGTGTCGGCCGAAATTGCGGCACCGCTGGTAGGGCCGGTGCGGGCGTTGTGGACTGCGGTGCTCGGTACGGAATGACCGACGACTGGCGACTTACGACAGGGCGCGTTTGCTTTCCAGCTGGTACACGGTCATCTTGCCCTTGCCCTTGAACATCAAATCCTGCGGCGAGCCGAACATGAATCGCGCGCCGAGACGGCGATATGTGGTCTTGTCGACGAGGATGTGATTGGCCGGCGCTTCCGACGTAATTCGGCTGGCGACGTTTACCGTATCGCCCCAGAGATCGTAGATAAAGCGCTTGGCCCCGATCACGCCGGCGATCACCGGGCCGGTCGCCACACCCACGTGAATACCGACGTTATAGCGTTTCATCAGCTCGTCGTTACGCATGAGCTCGAGCATTTCCAGTCCCATGTTGACGATCGCATCGACGTAATGCGTACCATCGCCCGACAAGCCTCCCGCAACCATATACGCATCGCCGATGGTCTTGATCTTGTCCACGCCATGCTTCTCGGCGAGCTCATCGAACCGCGTGAACACGCCGTCGAGAAAGCTGACGACTTCTTTCGGCGTCAGCTCTTCCGCTAACGACGTGAAGTTGACGATGTCGGCGAACATCACGCTGACGTCGGCAAAGCCATCGGCAATCGTCGCCGGGTCTTGCTTCAGGCGTTGCGCAATGTGGCTCGGCAGAATGGTCGTGAGCAGCTGTTCGGACTTCTGCTGCTCTTTGCGCACCAGCGCGTGCTGCCGCGACAATTCGGTCTGGAACACATCCTTCTGTTGCACGAAATAGCGCAGCAGCAGATAGACGATGCTGGAGAGGATGGTGAAGTTAAGCACGAAGAACACCGCGATCGTGCGCATCGGTACGCCGGACATGTCGCCGTTCGCCAGGAAATAGTCGAACACGCCGGACACTGCCGTAAGAATGACGTACGCGGCAAACCAGGGCATCGATTCGCGCGGACCGTACACCACCATCGCACCGACCGGAGCAAGCAGCGCGAGCAGCACGATACCGCTGGAGCTGACGAAGCTGCCGATGCTCCACTGAATGACAAACGGTGCAAACAGAAACAGCGATAACTGGGCGACGCGGAAGAAATCGAAGTTCTGCGTCTTGAGATAGATAACCAGAATCAGCGCAGACAGCGCCTGGTAGAGCAGCGGAATCGTGGTGGGCAGCTTCAGACCCATCAGCCAGTAGATGGCCAGCCACAAGATGGCCGCCATGTTCATCAGACCGCTGGCGAACATCAGCAGCGTTTTGCGCAGCCGCAAATCTTCGCTGTCGTCGACGCTCACCGCAGCGCGGTTCAGACGTTCGAGCAGCGTAAGGCGCGTGGCACTTTCCGATGCGGCGCCCGTTGCGCCGACTTCGATGACCGGTGCGTTAGCGGGCACAGCGCTTATCACATTGGCCGAGGCGCCCGCAGCAACTGGCGTCGCATTGACCACAGCCTGTGCTTCTACCATCGGGACTCTTTGTTTTGATTGGGAAGGGCCAGCAGGCCGAAAGCATGACTTATGCCCATACAAATTACGTCGCAGACGGCAAAAACTTAAGTACAACTAGCGGCGAGTCGGCATCGCCTGCCGCGCAAATCATCGCCCGTGAGCGCGTCGTTGTCCAGCGTCGTTAAGCCGCCGAGCAACGCGAGGTCGTCCGGCAATCTATTGCCGGCAGATTATCCGCGTTCAATGCGATGCCGATGCCGTCGCGGCTTCTCGCAGCGCTCGCACGAGAACCGCTGGCTCCTGCGCACCCGATACGCCGAGCTGTCTGGCGAAGATGAAAAACGGCACGCCGCTCACACCGAGCGCACGCGCCTGCTCGTCCTGCTCAATGATGGCCTTGCGATGCCCGGCGTCCTGCAAAGCGCCGCTTGCCGCATCGCCATCCAAACCGGCGGCTTGCGCCAGCGCAACCAGATTGTCGGTTTGCGACAGGTCTTTCCCGTCCAGAAAATAGGCGCGAAATAAGGTCTCTACCATCTCATCTTGACGGTCGGCCGTACGCGCCAGGTCGATCAGCTGATGCGAGGGCACGGTATTGGGCTGACGCACGATGCGATCGAACGCGAAATCGATGCCGACGCTGCGGCCGGCTTCGCTGACGCGCTGATAAACCTGCGGCGCCCGCGTGCCGAATTTTTGCGCTAGATATGCGACCCGCGCAACGCCTTCGGCGGGGAGTTGCGGATTCAGCTGAAACGGCGCCCAGACCACGTCGACGGTAAGGCCGGGTTCTTCGCTGGCCAGCAGCTCGAGCGCCTGTTCCAGCCGGCGCTTGCCGATATAGCACCACGGGCAAACCACATCGGATACCACTTCCACGCTGACTGTCATGGGCACACCTTACGATACAGAAACGAGTGAACCTGCGAAGACTGCATCTTACAAAGATCGGCAAGATGCCGGCTGCGCGCTCGAGTGCGCTCGCCGGTCGAGTCATTGGTATCGCCGCAGCGCTCAAGGTTGCGCACAGGCGGCATCCACGGCGGCCACCTACGTTAGAATAGATGTTTTTGGGCGACGGAGAACAAGACATGTCGATGGCAGACCGCGACGGCCACATCTGGTATGACGGGAAACTTGTGCCTTGGCGGGAGGCCACTACGCACGTACTGACGCACTCGCTGCATTACGGTCTGGCCGTGTTCGAAGGCCTGCGCGCTTATCAAACACCGAACGGCACCGCTATCTTCCGGCTGCAGGAGCATACCGACCGGCTGTTCAATTCCGCGCACATCTTCATGATGAAGCTGCCCTACGACAAGGAAACCATGATCGCCGCGCAGAAAGAAGTCGTGCGCGTAAACAAGCTGGATTCTTGTTACGTGCGGCCAATTGCGTTCTACGGTTCCGAGAAGATGGGCGTTTCGCCCCGAGGCGCATCGGTGCATGTGTCGATCGCGGCGTGGCCATGGGGCGCGTATCTCGGTGCCGATGGATTGGAAAAAGGCATTCGCGTGAAGACCTCGTCGTTCGCCCGGCATCACATCAATGTCACCATGTGCCGCGCGAAATTTTCCGGCACCTATGCCAATTCCATTCTCGCCAATCAAGAAGCGCTCGATCACGGTTATGACGAAGCGCTGCTGCTCGATGTCGACGGCTACGTCGCGGAAGGTGCGGGCGAGAACCTGTTCCTGGTGAAGAACGGCAAGCTGTATGAACCGGAGCTCACCTCGGCGCTGATCGGCATCACGCGCGATGCGGTGATCACGATGGCGCGCGACATGGGACTCGAAGTGGAGGCCCGGCGCATTACGCGCGACGATGTCTATCTCGCGGACGAAGCGTTTTTCACCGGCACCGCCGCTGAGATCACACCGATCCGCGAGCTCGATAGCCGCGTCATCGGCGCGGGCAAGCGCGGTCCGATAACCGAGAAGCTGCAATCGATGTTTTTCGATGTCGTCAACGGCCGCTCGGACAAATACAAGCACTGGCTGAGCTACGTCTGATGAATCACGATCCGATTAGTCACGCTCGCAGCGAGCGGTTGTGATGGATTCCGCCAAATCAGTCAATCGGCAGCGTCACATCGAGGTCACTGCCGCAGATCTGCCTTTGCATTGTCCGATGCCGTCCATGGTGTTGTGGAATTCGCATCCGCGCGTCTTTCTACCCGTACAGGAAACCGGCGAGGCGCTGTGTCCCTACTGCGGCACGCTCTACACGATGAAGGGCGGCGCCGCCGGAACGGATCGCCACTGAGGCAGCCCGTCCCTCAGGCGCCGTATTCGTCCGTGCCCACGCCCTGCGCCAGCCGCTGTGTATAAGATTCTCGTGGTCGGCCCTTCCTGGATCGGCGACACCGTTCTTGCGCAGCCCTTGTTTCGCCGATTGCGCGAAGCGCACGATGGTTCCATGCTCGATGTATTCGCACCGGCATGGACGTTCCCGGTACTGCATCGCATGCCGGAAGTTTCGAGCGTTCTGAACAATCCATTCGCCCACGGGGAGCTCAATGTCGCCGCGCGCTTCGCGTTTGCGCGCAAGCTGCGCGACAGCGCTTACGATCAAGCGGTGGTCCTGCCAAATTCGTTCAAATCGGCGCTGCTTCCCTGGTTCGCCCGCATTCCGCTGCGCACCGGCTATGTCGGC
>JBBRGM010000288.1:0-6173 GCA_038240725.1 Burkholderiales bacterium
GCAACGAGATTCAGCGATTCGAGCTTGCCGACGTATTCGGCAGCAATTATTGCCGGCGCGTCGTGCGGGCCCGCGGGTCGCACGCTGCAACCGAACTGTCGGAGCGCCGTATACGCTTCTTTCGCACGTCCGACCGCCAGCAGAAATTTCGGCGACTCGGGAATGAAGCCGTTTAGAAATATCAGGATTAATCCGGTCGGCAGGTTCAGCAGCCACATGATGCGCCAGCTGTAGATCGGCTCGAGCCACGCTGAGAATCCGCTCGCAGCAACGTAGCCGCCGACCGCACCCAATCCGCCGACGAGCACGAGCGCCCAGCCGCGATGCTTCGAGGGCATCGTTTCGGCAAGTAGTGCGTAGGTGACGGGAAGCATGCCGCCGGCGGCAGCGCCCATCAGAAAACACATGCCGACGTTCCACCACAGCGAGGGCATCGCGCCGCAGATCGCCGTGCCGACGAACATCACCGCGGATAAAAGGATCGAAGCTCGGCGGCCGAATACATCGGCCAATATGCCCCAAACGATAGAGCCGACCACGGTGCCGCACAACGCGGAGAACGGCAGCCACGCGACCGTCGCTTTGGTGATACCGTATTCGGAAATCATGCCGGGCAAAACAAACCCGAGACTCGCGGGTTTCATCACGTCGATGATCAATGCGACGGTCAGCACCAGCATCAATCGCCAGTGCGCCCAGCTGAGCGGCGCATCCTCCGGCGCCGAGACGATCATGCGTTCTGTCGCGTGCGAGTCTGCGGTTTGCTTCTTCGGCAGCAGACCGTAACCCGCAACGCCGATGCCCGCGACGATCAGCAGCATGCCCCACAGCATGCCGGCGTCCATCGGCATCTCGGCCAAGTGGAAGCCGTTGTCGCGCCCCATCCAGAACATCGGCAGGTGCAGGATCACACCTGCGGTGACCGCGATGCAGCCTGCGATGAAGACGTAGAGATGGCGGCGATCTGCGAGTACGGTGTTTTGCAGCGTCATGGATACTTGGAAGTTAAAACAGCAGGCACCGACACGCGCACACCATTACGTCGGAATCACCGGCCCGTGTCCGTCTCAGCGTGAATTGCGGCGTAGTTTACTGGATCGCCGCTGGTACCGATTCGTATTGGAGAAATCGGCAGAGCCCCGGCACGCGGCGGCGTTGCCCGAGTGGCGGCCGTTGTCTGCAGGCGCTGCCGCTGCTCATCGAGCCGCAGGATCTATTGGCGTGTGCCGACGCGTTGCAGGTGATGACGCGGCGTGTCCACCGCGATGTCGTGAACCGCTCGGTCAGAAGTAGCCGACCATGCGTCCGAGGGTCAGCGCCGTCAGCCACGCAGTCAGCGAGATGCCGCCCGCGATGCGAGCGCGCCGCGGTGCACGCGCGTCTACCGATGCCGTTCGCCAGAAGTCGTCCGGAACGAGCCAACGCAGAACCAGAGCATTCGTCGTCGCACCCGCGACCACCAGCATTTTCGCCAAGAACAAAACCGATTCCGCGTACTCGCTCGCGCGCGTGATGAACAGCAGCGCACCGAAGGTCATCGCCAACCCCAGGCCGACGGCAGACGTGCGCGTCAGCACATGCCATAGCGGCGCAAGCGGTACCGAACGCCATGCGCCGAGCAGCCGCAAATCGAGCGGAATAATGGAGCCGACCAGCAGCGCGACACCGACGATGTGTGCGGTGTTCACCAGCGGATAGGCATAAACGGAATCGCGCAGCGACCGAGCGAGTTCGGTCGCTTCAACCGCCGTCAACCAGTCTGCGAGCATCTCCGCGACCGTGTCGTCGCTCAGGACTCGCGATCGGGGTACAAGTTATAGCTCTTGCCTTCGATGATGACGCGCTCGGCCTTGACCAGGCGCTCGCTCGCTTTGGCGGAACGGTGGCCATGCACGGTGATGAGCCGGCCGACGTTCAGCATCTCCGGGGTGAGCCCCGCGCTTTCGTTGCGCCACGGCTGCCCCACCTCGATCATCCACTTCTCGCCCTTCACGTCCAACGCCACTTCGCCATGCGGATTGCCCAGCTTCACGTTGGTGATCTTGCCGGTGATTTCGAACTCTTCGTCGGTTGCCCAGCCCCAGCCGTGATGCGCCAGCGCGCCTTGAGCGACCACCATTCCGAGAGCGAGCGTTGCGAACGCGAGCCGTAGCGAGCGGAAATTAAATGCGGTCATAGCGAATCCTCCATATGAAAGTTGGACTGCGCAAGTTGGACGACAGCGGCCGGCAAAAGTGCCGGCGACACAGGCGCAATCGTTTGGTCGAACTCTGCACGTAGGAAGCGCGCGAACCATGACGCGCAGATCGGGCACCGCCGGCTATCGGCGCACTACGCCGCTAAGCTGTCCACGGCCTGCAATACGCGAGCGAAGAATCCATCCGCATGATCCGCATCGATCCAGCGCACCACCACGACCATCCGGCGTTCCGGCTCGACCCAGGTGAACGAGGTGCCCGCGCCGATGCCGAAGTAGCTCGACGCCGGCACGCTGGGAAAGATGCGCCGCGCGTGGTTGAGCCAGATCAGATAGCCATAGAACGGTGCTATCGAGCACGGCGTGCGCATACGCTGAATCCATTCCGACGAGATGACCTGACGGCCATTCGCGCGCCCGTCGTTCAACATGAGCTGGCCGACGCGCGCCTGATCGAGACTGCCGATGGACATACCGCCGCCCCAGTGCGTACCGCCCGGAACCGACTGCATGCGCTGCCCCGCAATCTCGACCCATGACGTGTCGTAGCCGACCCAGCGCCACGCATCGCTCGCGCCGATCGGCTGCATGATCGCTTCGCGAAAAACCTCCGGTAGCGATCGTTGGAACAAGTGCAGCAGCGCGAGCGACAGCTGGTTGATGCGTACGTCGTTGTATTCCCAATACGCGCCCGGCGCTTGCAACGGCCGCAGATCGCCTTTCTTCCCTGCCGCGCCGCCGCTTTGAAACTGCAAAGTGCGATAACGATCCACCTGATCCGGCACACCGAAGCACTGCCCTTCCCACTCGCTGGTTTGCTGCAGCAGATGCGCCCAGGTGACTTCCGCATTGCGACCCGAATCGAAACCAATGCCGCGCACGCGCACACCGACGGGTTCGTCGACATCGGGCAGCAGCGCACGATCATGCGCGACGCCGGCGAGCAGCGCGAGATAGGTCTTGGCGATGCTGAAGGTGAGATCGGGCCGTTCGGGTTCGCCCCAGGATGCCAGCGTTTCTTCGTTGACGATGATAGTGCCGGACACCGGACCGCGCGAATGCACCGGCCCGAGCAGCCGGTTCCAAGGCGCTGGATCCTGATGATGGATGCCCCAGCCGTCGCCGGGCTCGCGGCTCCAGGACGTCTCATGATCGATCGCAAATTGCACGGCGTTGTCGATGTTTGGATTTTGCATGTCGGGCTCGGCGCAACGTGCGCTAAATTGGTTTGTACGGTGCCGCGGCGGAAGCTTTGTAAGGCGCCGTGGCAGAAGCGAGCGGCGTCAGTTTACTCGGCGCGCGACTTATCCGACGACGCGCCGCAGCGTCCGACAATCGCGATCGGAGTGTGATTGAATGCACGAGCCGGTCAACCGGCGGCTTCTCACAATAAGGAACCATAATGATCAAATGGGCCATCATTTTCTTCGTCATTTCGCTGATCGCAGGATTCTTCGGTTTCACCGGGGTCGCCGCGGGCGCGCGGTCGGTCGCCAAAGTTTTGTTCTTCGTTGCGATCGCGATCTTCCTGGTCATTCTCGTGTTCGGCGTCATGCTCGGCAAGCTGGTGTTCTGAGTTAGAGCATCGCTCACCGCGAAAGGAGAACCATGCCGGACGTGATCGGGATAGATCATATCTACATCAGCGTCTCGGACTTGACGCGGTCCGAGCGCTTCTACGACGTCGTGATGGGCGCGCTTGGTTTTCGCAAGAATTCGTTCGAGCTCGGCAGCGAGGCGCACGTCCAGTACTTCAACCGTCACTTCGGTTACGTGCTGCGGCCGGTTCGCGTGCAGCGCTTGTACGAACCGTACGCGCCGGGCCTGCATCATTTTTGTTTCCGCGTGGAAAGCGTCGATGACGTGAAGGCAGCGGCAACGCTAATCGCTGCAAACGGCATCGACGTCAGCGACGCCAGGCCTTATCCCGAGTATGCGCCGGACTATTTCGCGTGCTTTCTGTGCGACCCTGACGGTATTCGCCTGGAAATCACCAACTACCGGCTCGAGCGCCGCGAGCGCCACGACGCGTGGCAAACGCTTTCGCCTTAGTCTTAAGCGATTGGGGTGTTAGGCGATTCGGATGTTAGGCGATTCGAATCCCGTCGGGTACGGTCGCGACCTGCGAGCTCCGGGTACGTCGGGGAAAAAACGCAAGAATCCACGAGCCTGAGCAAGTCCATCCAATCGCCTCGCTCATGCCTCGGCGCACCATGCGGCTACGGCACGGAGATCGACTCGCTGTCGATGCACATGGCGCTTGCGGCATGTCCGCCATGTCTGCCCGCAAACGGAAAATGTCCGCTCGCCGCCATTCACTCAACTCGCCGCCGACGCGGCGCTGGAGACCTTCATGTATCGCACTCGCAACTCATTACCGGCACGCATCCGCGCAGGATCGGTCGCTCTGCTCAATCAGCATCTGGCCGCGGCGATCGATCTGCAAGCCCAGGTCAAGCAGGCGCACTGGACGGTACGCGGTCCTGGCTTCATCGCGATCCACGAGTTGTTCGATCGTACCGTGACCGCGGTTGCCGAATACGCGGATCTGATTGCCGAGCGCACCGGCGCGATCGGCGGCGCGGCAGAGGGTACCGTGCAGACCGCGGCGAAGTCGTCGTTTCTGTCGCCTTACCCGCTGCGCATCGCCGACACGCACGCGCACGTCAACGCGGTCGGCGAAGCGCTCGCAGCGTTCGGCGCATCGGTGCGCGATGCGATCGATCGCGCGACAACGCTTTGCGACGCCGACACCGCGGATGTATTCACCGAGATCTCGCGCGGCACCGATCAACTGCTTTGGTTCGTCGAATCGCACCTCGAGCCCGTCACGGACCATTCCGATCGCGATCGCCAGGCCGCCGAGGCGCAAGGCGCGACCAAGACCACTGCCGCCGCTTGAAACGCATGCTTTCCGCGTTGAAGGTAGCATGTGCACTGTCGAACTTATCGCGGAATGTCCCATGAGCCAAGATCAGGAAATTCAGTTGACGGTGCCGGTGAACGACATCGATCACGTGCGCGGCCCCAAGCACGCACCGGTAACGATCGTCGAATACGCCGACTTCGAATGTCCGAACTGCAAGCAGGCGGCTCCGGTAGTCAAGCTGCTGCTGGAGCGATTCGGCGATCGCGTTCGCTACGCGTATCGGCATTTCCCGCTCGAAGGTGTGCATCCCCACGCGATGCACGCCGCGCAAGCGTCAGAGGCTGCCAACGGGCAGGGCAAGTTCTGGCAGATGCACGATCTGCTGTTCGAGCACCAGAATCACCTGAAGCTGCCGCAGCTGCACAGCTATGCCGAGAAGCTGGAGCTGGACATGGCACGCTACACCGGCGAGATGGACGACGAGGTTTATCTGCAGCGTGTCCGCGAGCACATGGAAGGTGCCAGCCAGAGCGGCGTGCGCGCGACACCGGCGTTCTTCATCAACGGCGTCATTCACGACGTGTCGTTCGGCGTGCATTCGCTGGTCGACGGCGTCGAGGCGGCGCTGAAGAAGTGACGCCTGCGTGCAAACAGTAATTTCGGAGACGCCATGCCCGGCCGCTGCAGTCATTTGAAGCTCGTGCAGACCGATACGCCGAACTCAAAGGGCTGTGAGGAATGTTTGAAGATGGGCGACACCTGGGTGCATCTGCGCCTGTGCCGCACCTGCGGACAAGTCGGCTGCTGCGACGACTCGAAGAACAAGCATGCGACCAAGCATTTTCACGCGACCCAACACCCGATCATCACCTCGCTCGAGCCGGGCGAAGACTGGAGCTGGTGCTACGTCGATGAAATTGTTATGGAGCTGCGTTAAGCGCGCTCGCTTATCCGCATCGTTTCCGGGATACCCACGCCACGGCGTGAACGGTGGCTGCGCAGCATTTCAAACCCCGTAGCTGCCCAGCATTACAAACCAGAGGCCGGAGATGAAGAACGAGCTATTCGAAAAGCGCCGGGAACAAATGTTCCCCAAGCTCACGCCGG
>JBBRGM010000289.1:0-6172 GCA_038240725.1 Burkholderiales bacterium
ATATTCGCGCATTGCCGAATGGATCATGAGCCGTCCGCAGATCCAAGAAGAAGCCATCATTCAACTGGCGGATGAATTGGAGCGCCGCGTCCAGCCCGATGGGTTGGCCCTGGTGATCGAAGCCGATCACTTCTGCATGCAGTGGCGCGGCGTCAAAGATGAATCGCACATGACGACGAGCGTGATGCGCGGCTCGTTTCTGACCAACTCGGATACGCGCCGGGAATTTTTGCAGCTGTTGAAGCGCTAACGCAGATGCCGCGCTCACCATGCGGAGCGCTACGAAGAGACTTCCGCGTCGTAACCGCTCTCGCTGAACTGCAACAGACAAAATCCATGGCCGAGCTGTCCCCATCTGAACGATTGCGGCGGAAGTTCCAGCGTTGCGCCAGCGGCGATCGCGCGATCGACATCGTCCACTTCGAAATCCAGATGCACAAGCGTCCAGCGGCGTGAATAGCTGCGTGGCAAATGCGCGTATGCAGAGGCCGATGCATCAGCGGGTTTTTGCAGCAGATAAATTTTGGACGTACCACCGAGCATCTCGACAACCGAGCCGTCGAACAACCGCCGTCCGGCGACCAGGCCGAGCGCATCGCGGTAAAATGCGACTGCGCGATCGAGATCGTCGACGTCGATATTGATCGAAAGCTGCATTACCATCGGCGGTTCCGTTGCGAGGCCCGTCGTGCTAGGTCTTCGCAGCAGCCGGAACCAGATCTTCGTTGAAGCAGATCCGATTGCCGAACGGGTCGATCACATCCACCGTTTTCGCGCCCCACGGTGCGTCTTCGATGCCCGGCCGCATGTACCGGTAATCTTTTGCGGTGATTGCACGGTGATATTCTTGCAGTCCCGTAAGCCGCACGAAAACCTTCGAGCCCGGGCAGCAGTCGCCATGGTGCTCGGTCAGATGCAGCACGCACTCCCCCGAGCGATACTTGCATATATAACGGAGCAGTGTCGTCAAAGCGATGCTCCCAGTCGACGCGAAAGCCCAGGAAGTCGACGTAGAATGCCTTGGCTTTGTCGATATCGAAGATGCGCAGTAGCGGAATGGTTTGCAGCACGCATGGCGTCATCGTTGTTGCGTCCCTATATCGGCGGCGGTCAGCGGCGTTGCGCTGCCGCCGGAGTACGATTCATCGTTTTAACTGAGGAGCGAAGTCATGAAACTCTACTATTCGCCCGGTGCCTGTTCGCTGGCGCCGCACATTCTTGCGACCGAAGCCGGTCTGCAGCTCGACACCGAAAAGGTCGACTTGAAGACCAAGCGCACCGAATCCGGCGCCGACTTCGAGAAGATCAATCCCAAAGGTTACGTTCCAGTGTTGCAACTCGACGATGGACAAACGCTCACCGAGGTGCCGGTGATCCTGCAGTACCTGGCAGACCGCAAGCCGGAGAGCAATCTCGCACCGCACGCAGGCACGATGGAACGTTATCGCCTGCAGGAGTGGCTCAACTTTATCACCGCCGAGCTGCACAAGCAGCACGGCGCTCTGTTCAATCCGACCTATCCGGAAGAGGGAAAGCAATTCTTCCGCGATCGGCTGACCAAGCGCTATGCGTATTTGAACGAGAATCTCGGCAAGAAGGAATATCTGATGGGCGATCACTTCACCGCACCGGACGCCTATCTGTTCACCATCGGCAATTGGGCGAAGCGCGTGAACATCGATCTCGCGCAGTGGCCGGTGCTGAGCGCCTACATGCAGCGCGTCGGCAGCCGTCCGAAAGTCGTCGAGACATTAAAAGCAGAGGGCTTGATCTAAGCCGCCGCAATTGATCGAAGCTGCGATTAAAAAAGGCGAGGGAACCCCCCTCGCCTTTTTGTCGGCATGCTCGCGAGGATATAACTCAGCTATCCCACGGATTGCCGCGCTGCGTATCGATGCCGTACTTGTCGAGCGCCTGCTTCACCACTTTGCGCTCGATGGTGCCTTCGTCGGCCAGGGCTTTCAACGCAGCGATCGCGACGTTGTTGCGGTCGACCTCGAAAAAGTTGCGCAACGCGGCGCGCGAATCGCTGCGGCCGAAGCCATCGGTGCCGAGCGTCACGTAGCGGCGCGACACCCAAGTGCGAATCATGTCGGGTACCGCGCGCATGTAATCGCTCGCCGCAATGACCGGCCCGCTGGTCGACTGCAGGGATTTCTCGACCCAGCTCAGCCGCGGCTCGTCTTCCGGATGCAGCCGGTTATATCGCTCGACGTCGAGACCATCGCGACGCAATTCGGTGTAGCTCGTGACGCTCCACACGTCGGCGGCGACACCCCAATCTTTTTCGAGCAAGTCGGCGGCGGCGAGCACTTCGCGCAGGATGGTCCCAGTACCGAGCAACTGCACTTTAGGTTTGGCGCCGTCCTTTTTTCCTTTTGAACTCTTCGCGTCGGCATCCGAAGCTGACGGACGCAACGAGTACATGCCTTTCAGAATGCCTTCCGTCTTGCCTTCCGGGATGGCAGGGTGCGCGTAGTTTTCGTTCATCACGGTGACGTAATAGAACACGTCTTCCTGCGCTTCGAGCATGCGGCGCATGCCATCTTGCAGAATCACGATCAGCTCATAACCGTAGCAGGGGTCGTAAGCCACGCAATTCGGCACCGTCGAAAACAATAGGTGGCTCGAGCCGTCCTCGTGTTGCAAGCCTTCGCCGGACAAGGTGGTGCGTCCCGCGGTTGCGCCCAACAGAAAGCCGCGGCAGCGCGAATCGCCGGCAGCCCAGATGAGATCGCCGATGCGCTGAAAGCCGAAGCACGAATAGAAAATGTAGAACGGCAACATCGGCACGCCGTGTGCGCTGTAGCTGGTCGCCGCTGCGATCCACGAAGACACGGCGCCGGCCTCGGTGATGCCTTCTTCGAGAATCTGGCCTTCCTTCGCTTCCTTGTAATAGAGCAGCTCGTCTTTGTCTTCCGGTTCGTAGAGCTGACCGACGGAAGAATAAATAGCGACTTGCCGGAACAGCGCCTGCATTCCGAATGTGCGCGCTTCATCCGCGACGATCGGAACGATATGTTTGCCGAGCTTCGGATCGCGCAGGAGTTGCGAGAGTAGCTGCACGAACACCATCGTCGTCGACAGCTCACGCTCGCCGGTGCCGGCCAATTGCTTCGCCATCGTGGCGATGCCGGGGACCGGCAACGTTTCGCTCTTGGCCACGCGCACAGGCATGTAGCCGCCGAGCGCTTGCCGCCGCTCGTGCATGTACTTCATTTCCGGGCTGTCGTCGGCGGGCTTGTAGAAGCGCAGCTTGATAACGTCTTCGTCGGACAGCGGCACTTCGAAGCGATCGCGGAACGCGAGCAGCGCCTCGTCTTCCAGCTTTTTCTGCTGATGCGAGCCCATCTTGCCCTGCGCGCCGGTGCCCATGCCGTAGCCTTTCTTGGTCTGCGCGAGGATGACGGTCGGCTGACCCTTATGCGTGACCGCCGCTTGATACGCCGCGAAGATCTTGATGGGATCATGCCCGCCGCGCTTCAAATGATTGATGTCGTCATCGGACATGTGCGAGACCAGCGCTTGCAGCTCGGGATACTTGTTGAAGAAATTCTCGCGATTGAAACGCCCGTCGGTCGCCGCGTATTTCTGGAATTCGCCGTCCACCGTTTCGTGCAGCCTTTTCAACAGCACGCTGTCGTGATCGCGCGCAAACAGCGCGTCCCAGTCCGAACCCCACAGCAGCTTGATCACGTTCCAGCCAGCGCCTGCGAACAAGCCTTCGAGCTCTTGAATCACCGAGCCGTTGCCACGCACCGGCCCATCGAGGCGCTGCAAGTTGCAGTTGACCACGAAGATCAGATTGTCCAAACCTTCGCGCGTTGCGAGCGACAAGCCGGCGAGCGATTCGGGCTCATCCATTTCGCCGTCGCCGACGAATGCCCACACCTTGCGGCCTTGCGTCGGCAGAATGCCGCGGTTTTCCAGATAGCGCATGAAGCGCGCTTGATAGATCGAGGTGATCGCGCCGAGTCCCATCGAGCCGGTCGGAAATTGCCAGAACTCCGGCATCAGATACGGATGGCAGTACGACGACAGTCCACGGCCGCCGGTCTCGCGCCGATAGTGATTCAGTTGCTCATCGGTCAGCCGGCCTTCGAGGAAGGCGCGCGCATAAATGCCGGTCGACGAGTGCGGCTGAAAATACACCAGGTCGCCCGACTGGCCGGCGTGGAAGAAATGATTGAAGCCGACTTCAAACAGATCCGCAGCAGAAGCATAGCTGGCGAGATGGCCGCCCAATTCGGACGACACCTTATTGGCGCGCACGACCATCGCTAAGGCGTTCCACCGCACGAGACCAACCAGGCGCCTCTCGATTTCCAGATTGCCGGGAAACTGCGGCTGATGCGCCAACGTCACCGTGTTGCTGTACGACGTGCTCAACACCGCCGGCAGCGCGATGCGCTGTTCGCGTGCGTGGTCGAGCAGCTTGCGCAAAATAAACGTCGCCCGTTCGCGACCTTCGGTTTCGACGATCGCGTCGAGCGCCTGCAGCCATTCGCGGGTTTCGGTCTGGTCGAGATCGGGCGGGATAACGGCCCAGTGACCGGATGCGGATATATCCGTAATGTCGGACAAGTCAGTCATTGCTGCTCCTGTGGTGAAGGGCGTGGAGCCGTACGCCAAGCTCCGAAGCGCGAACATCGAACGCCGAAATCGTACTCCGATTCGCGAAGCACATGGTTGCGTTTGCCCGGGGTAGATTCGGCCTGTTTCGACATAAACTGCTGGGCAAATAGGTAATCCCGGCAGAAAATGCTTGCCATGCTGCTCGACACGATAGATTGGAAGATCCTGGCTCTGCTGCAGTCCGACGCGCGCATCTCGAATGTCGAGCTTGCGAACAAAGTGGGGCTGTCCGCGTCGCCGTGCCTCAACCGCGTTCGCGCGCTGGAGACGAGCGGCTTCATCAGCCGCTACGTCAGTCTGCTCGACCCAGTCCGCGTCGGGTTGAAGGTCAGCGTGTTTATTCAAGTGACCTTGGAAAAGCAGATCGAGTCCGCGCTGGAAACATTCGAGCGTGCGATTCGCGAACGTCCCGAAGTGATGGAATGCTATCTGATGACGGGCGATGCCGATTATTTGCTGCGCGTGATCGTGCCCGATTTGCAAGCGCTCGAAAAATTCATTCTCGGATTTCTATCGCGCGTGCCGAGTGTGGGCAACATCAAGTCGAGCTTCGCGTTGAAGCAGGTGAAGTATCAGACGGCGCTGCCGTTGCCGGGACAGGAGCCGCCGGCGAAAAAGCAGGCGCGCGCAAAGGTGGCCAAGCGACGTTGACGATGGTGAGTTGCGCGAATCTATGGTTGGCGACCGTATCCATTCCCGCTATCTCCTGCGGCGTCGTCGCAAGCGCTCCGTAGCTCGGCGTTCGGCGCGATTGGGTCGCTGCACTCGTGCAGGAACTTTCTCGGGAATCCTGGCGTTCGTTTCCACAACGTCCGGGTATTCCTGCTCGTGCGTAGCGTGAAACGTGACCGATTCCGGCTCGAAGATCCCTGCGCCACGCTGAAGTTCCTGCGCTTCCTGCTCATCCTCTAGACCTCATCCCTCACCGCTGACGTCCAAGAGTACAAGGTCCTCCGACCTACCTGTCGGACCAATCGGCTCAGTGGCGATGCCGACTACAAGACGTGCGAGGGGAGCACGTAGTTTTGCGACCTTACAACATGCTATCAGCAGGGCGCGGCGTACCTCGCGATAGTAGGCGTAGCTATCTACGTAGTTGCGTTGAGGGAGAATCAGAAACACATATGCGAGGGCCGGGTAGTCATCCGACAATGAGAGTCTATTGAATCGCGCTCCGGGGGCGAGATCCTTACTCATCGCATCAAGTAGCTGTGTTGCTAACGTCCTCCTACGCATACGTGTTTCAGCCGCCAATATCCGAAGAGCCTGTTCCAAATTCGCAGAACCGTTGAGTTCCGTTTCACCATCGTCACTATTGCCATACGCAATGAAATTCTCAATCAGTCGATCCCACTCATAACTAGGTCGATCAGCTTTCTTCTTGGCTAGGTATTGCGGATGACGTATTAAGTGCTCCCAATGTCCCTCTTCGATCAGTACGGAGTCGTGGTGTTCTGGAATATCGGGGAAGTCATGTTGTTCATCTTTATTCCCGCCTTTCAGGACAATCGCTACCAATTGTTCCTCGCCCGTTGCG
>JBBRGM010000290.1:0-6167 GCA_038240725.1 Burkholderiales bacterium
TCTCGGACAGGATGACAACGAGAAGCTGCTCGGCGAATCGCTGCGCAGATGGAACGTAGCCGTGCGGTGGAATACCGAGCTCGTCGGTCTCGTCCAGGAAACGGATCAGGTCAAGGCGACGCTCAAGCTGCCTGACGGCACAACGCGCGAAGCTACTGCGGCGTGGGTCGGCGGCTGCGATGGCGCGCACAGCGCAGTGCGCGAGCTCAGCCGCATCGCCTTTCAGGGCGCGGCGTACGAAGACGTCTTCTTCGTCGCGGATACGCAAATGACCGGATCGATGGCGCCGGATGAGCTCAACATTTATCTATGGCGGCGCGGCTTTCATTTGTTTTTTCCGATGCGGGGCACCGACCACTGGCGCATCGTCGCAATACTGCCGCGCGAGCTGCGCGATAAAACAGACCTGAGCTTCGATGACGTGATTGCTTCAATGCGCGAGCAGGCAGGCTCGAAGCTCGTTTTCCAGAAATGCACGTGGTTTTCCACCTATCGCATTCATCACCGCCGTGCGCAGCAATTTCGTGATCGCCGCTGTTTTATCTTAGGTGACGCGGCGCACGTTCACAGTCCGGTAGGCGCACAAGGCATGAACACCGGTCTGCAGGATGCGTACAACCTCGGATGGAAACTGGCGTTGGTCGTAGCCGGCACTGCGAACGCGCGTTTGCTCGGCTCGTACGAAGCCGAACGAATCCCGGTGGCGGAGCGGCTGTTGAGCACGACCGATCGTGCGTTCTCGGTTGCCGTGTCCGACAGTTCGTTCGCAGGGTTCTTTCGCACCCGCGTGCTGGCAAGAGTGGTGGCATTTGCGATGCATTTCGAGGTCGTTCGCAAGTTCGCCTTCATGACCATCTCACAAACCGGTATCAGCTATCGCGAGAGTACGTTGTCGCAAACGCTGCATGGCGTGCCCAAGTCCGCACCGCGCGCCGGCGATCGTTTTCCGTGACTGCGGCTCAAGCTCGCCGCGAACGGACCGGTCGAAGATGTATACGAAAAATTCGACGACACGAAATTCGTTTTTCTCGTGATCGGTCAGCCGGCGCCTGATACTGAACTACAAGGCCTCGCTGGAAAGCTGCAAATTCTCGTGGTCCCGAGCGATCCGGCGAACGATCTGGAATTGGCGCGCACGCGCATTCCATCGCCGTCGTTTTATTTACTGCGGCCGGATGGCTACGTCGGACTTGCGGGTACGCAATACGATCCTGCGACGGTGACACGTTACATCGAAGAACATTTTCGATAGCAGTAGCTGGCGCGCAGCGATAGAAACACCTGCGCTTGAAACAAGCTGGACGCGCTCACCGCTCCAGTCTCTCGCGCTTGCCCCGCCGCGCAGTCAAGACGCGGGCTGATCCCTCCAGTCCTGCGGACACATGCGGTAACAGTTACGCAGGAGCAGATGCATTTCTCGTCTCCCCTATGCCAGCGCGCACAGCGGCCAAGTCGTCAAGCAGCCGTTCAAAACATCGTTACGAACGCCTGGGGCAATGAAATATCCCGCTTACATTCGCTTGTTTAAATAACACGCATGTAGGCCACACCGTTCTCCGCTTTGTCGGGACTAACGACCTGTTTCCCTGATCGACTGTTACGGGCCGCGGCCAGGTCCGAGCAAATGCAGTTTCTATCGAGAGGAGCATCACTCGCACGACTTAGCGCCGGCCTATCCAGCACTGAAGATCGAAACGAAATGTTTGGCAGCACGTTCCCGCGAACCGTAACCAGGAGAGGAGATCATGCGCATCCTGATCGTAGAAGACGACCCCGTATTACGCGATGGCTTGAGCCGTTCGCTCCGCAGCCACGGCTACGTGGTTCACAGCGCCGGGGACGGCAAACTTGCCGACGACCTGCTGTCCGCTCACTCGTTCGACTTGGTCGTGCTCGACCTGGGGCTTCCTGAGCTCGATGGCTTCGAGGTGCTGCGGCGCTTGCGTCGACGCAATTGTTCGTCTCCGGTGTTGATCCTCACCGGCCGCGACGGCTTGGCGGACCGCGTCGCCGGCCTGGACCTTGGTGCCGATGATTACATGCTCAAGCCGTTCGACCTCGTCGAGTTCGAGGCGCGTGTGCGTGCCTTGGTACGCCGAGCGCAATCTGCGACCACCGCCCGCATCACACTCGGTGCCCTCACGCTGGATACGGCTGCGCGGCGAGCGTTCGACGGCGATAATCCACTCGAGCTTTCATTGCGCGAGGTCTCGTTGCTGGAGGCGTTGCTGCTGTGCGCTGGGCGAGTGCTGAGCAAGGACCAGCTGACTGACCGTCTCTACGGTGTCGATGACGCAGTCGGACCCAACGCCATCGAGGTGTTCGTATATCGTCTGCGCCGGAAAATCGAATCCACCGGCGTGGTAATCCGCACTATTCGAGGCCTGGGCTATTTGGTCGAGAAGCCACGTCACGGCTTGAACGCCGACGATGCGCTTTCATCGATCCGATGAACGGAGACACCTCGGTCTACTCGACGTGCAACCAGATCGCCTGAGGTTTCCGGAAGATCATCAACCGTCTCGTCTCGCTAAGCGGGTATCGCATTCGCGAACAGGCGTTGCGGTCGCAATCCAGCTCGTGATGTCCTGCAGAAGGTAAACGCTGACAACGGCGTGTTCACGCTCGGCCTGCACCGGCGAGATTACCTAAATAATCCGCGATCTCGCCATGCGCGTCGCGAGCAACCGTCGCAGCGACGTAGCCATCGGGACGGACGAGCCACATACCGTGCTCGTCGAACGGCGCGCGCGGCGACGCTTCCAGAAGATCCGGAAAGCGAGCGATCAGCCGAGTGCATTCATCGCCGGCCTGCGCAAATAGCGCAAACCTCGGCGTGTCGCCCCCGCCTACCGGCGCTTCGCCGTTACGAATCGGCGCACGCTCGCCTGCCGCCGCACCGCTTCTGCCAAACGATGCTTTGCGCGTGAGTGGGCTATCGGCGTAGCCGATCGAGAGCTCGGACAGGTTGTTCGCCATTGCATGGCGAGCCGGTGCAAAACCGAGAAGCAGCGACGCAACGCTATTGCGCACCGACTGCAGCGCGCTGTTTTGCACCGTCGCAATCGCGGTTAGACGGCCGGTGTCGGCTAATACCGCGCGGCCCACCGCGCTGCGCTCATCATCGTAGCTGCCGAGCAGCGGTTCTGCGGGGCAAGTACCTCGGCACACGAGCGCCAACTTCCACGCAAGGTTGAATACATCCTGCATACCGGTATTCATGCCTTGGCCACCGGCTGGACTGTGGATATGCGCTGCATCTCCGGCAAGAAATACGCGACCGCCTCGATAGTCGGCCACCTTGCGTTCGTTGATCGCGAACCCGGAAAGCCACACCGGATTCGAAACCTGGATGCCGCCCGGCACGCGCTCGTCCATGATCGCCTGCACCTGCGCGAGCGTGACATCGGTTTGCTGGCCGACGTGCTGCTGATCCACCTGCGCGATTGTCCGATAGCGGCCTTGCAACATCGGAAACAGCGCAACCGCGCCGGAAGGATGGAAAATGATGCTGATCCGGTTAGCCGGCATTGGCGGGCCGGCGAAGTGAACGTCAGCCAAAATCCATTGGCTCGGCAACGTTTTGCCGACGAATTCTTTACCGAGCCCGTGGCGGATCGTGCTGTGCGCGCCATCGCATCCGACCAGCCATGGCACTTGCAACGTTTCCTGGCTGCCGTCACGGTGCAGCAGGGTCGCGGCGACCGAGTCGTCCGCAGCAGTGAATGTCGTCAGCTCGACCTCACGCTCCACTTCGACCCCGAGCCCGCTGAGATGCGATTCCAATAACCGCTCCGTCTCGCTCTGCGGCAGCATCAGCGCATACGGATGGGGAGTCGCTATCGACTCGAACGAAACCTGTGCGATTGTCTTGCCGCCCGCCACGAGAGTCGCCCCATCGGCTTTGTTGCCGGCCTCGACCAACGCACCGGTGTACCCGGCCCGATCGAACAATTCGAGCGTGCGAGCCCACAACACCAGCGCCTTGGATTTATCCGTTCGCTGCGCGGCCTTGTCGATGATGCGCAGGGGAATCTTATAGCGCGCGAGCTCGCAAGGGTGAGCCCAACGGGACCGGCTCCGACCACCAGCACTTGAGGTTGCACTCGAGAGCTCCTTCTCCGTAGCGTTGCGAAGGTTACGCTTCGCGTTGGGTGTTGGCGCACCGGCGACTCTATCCGTGTCGAATTCGTTCGGCGTCTCCGCAGCGGTCGTTTTGCGCCATCGTTTTGTCACAGTCTTGGCAATGACGATTATCCCGCTGCCGCAATCCGCGTGCGCTTTCCAGGCGACGTTCTATACCAATTCCCTCGCGCTTGTCGACAGTATTCCTGCAAACACGATGCCGCGGAACCGTGCCGATCAATTCAGCGAACGTTGCCCATCTGCGTCAAGTCTTGCAGCGTCGCCTCGAGCACTTCGTCGGATAAATCTATGTCATCGACGGCGCGCGCCATCACCATGGCGCCGATCATTTCCGCCATGATCGCGATTGCCTTACGGCGACGCGCGGCGCGTGTGCGGCCCGGAGCGATTTTCTCGAGCGCATCCAAAGCCGGTTTGAGCCCATTCGTAAAGGCAGTTCTGACCGGGCCGGTCTGCCGGGCCGCTTCGCTGGCCAGCGACGAGAACATGCACCCGCCGCCCGGATTATCGCGATGGCGCTGCGTCAAGTAATTCTCCACCACCGATCGCAGCGTCTCGTCGGTCATGTTTTCGGCAAGACCGTCCCAGTAAGTCGCGGCTTTGCGCATCGCGGCCTCGCTGGCCTGCGCCGCAAGGTCTTCCTTCGATTCGAAATGCCCGTAGAAGCCACCGTGCGTGAGCCCGGCCTGTTTCATGATGTCCGCCACCGCGACACCGTCGAAGCCCTTCTCGCGAAACAAGTTGCTGGCAACTTCCAAAATGCGCTCCCGGTTTTCGGCGAATTTCTCTCGGCTCACTTTCATCGCAGTTCTCCAGCCCAATCGTCGTTGTTGACAGCTTACATGATAACCGACATGATTACTCCATATTGATGATGATCATCATGTAACGTACACCGCCAATTTCGGAGGCACTAAACATGGGCACTATTCTCAAAGGCAAGATCGCCGTGGTCACCGGCGGCAGCACCGGCATCGGACTGGGAACGGCCAAGCAGTTCGTGGCAGAAGGCGCTTTCGTCTTCATCACCGGCAGGCGGCAGGAAGCGCTGGACGCAGCCGTGAGCGTGCTGGGCTCAAACGCCGTCGGCATTCGGGCAGACGTTGCGAAGCTGAGCGACCTCGATCGCGTATTCGAAACGGTTAAGGCACAAAAAGGCCGCATCGATGTGCTGGTCGCCAATGCCGGTGTCGCCGAAGCGGCGCCGCTCGGGTCCATTACCGAAGAGCAATACGATCGTCAGTTCGGTATCAACGTGAAGGGCCTGGTGTTCACCGTGCAGAAAGCGCTGCCGCTGCTCGGCGAAGGTTCATCGATCATTCTGCTCTCGTCGATCGTCGCCAACAAAGGCATGGCCGGGCTGAGCATTTATTCGTCGACCAAAGCGGCGATTCGCAATCTCGCGCGCACCTGGATTCTCGATTTGAAGGACCGAAAAATTCGCGTAAATGTAATCAGTCCGGGGCCGATCGAAACACCGGGACTGGTGGGGCTTGCCGGCGGCGAAGACACCAAGCAGGGATTCTTCGACTACCTCGCTGCGCAGGTGCCGTTGGGTCGCAACGGCCAGCCAGAGGAAATCGGTGCGGCCGCCGTGTTTCTCGCATCGGATGCGGCAAGCTTCATCCAGGGCGCCGATCTTCAGGTGGATGGCGGGTTCGCGCAGATCTAGATCAGAAATCAGGCCGAGCCGCATTTGCTGCGAGGCTGGCCGCATCACGGCTTCGGCCGATTTCGATCTTGATAATGGTCACGGGCCTCGCTCGCCGTCAGCAAGTCGAAATGCGGGAATGAAAGAGTGAGTGCAGCGAAACGGCATGATCATTACGCGAGATTCACTCCTGAATTTTCTGCTTTATGGTGACCGGAAGTAGGTCGAGGCCGGCCGCTACTTCAGCTTGTAGGTTCCCGTGTTGCGATTGCATACCTGAACGCCGCCTGGTACAGCAGGGACTGAGCGGGCGATGGCTTTATATTCGGCTTGGGCGACCATACCCGCATATTTTCCGGAGCCGCCTTTA
>JBBRGM010000291.1:0-6113 GCA_038240725.1 Burkholderiales bacterium
AACGATGGCACAAGTAATCAACACCAACATTGCGTCGCTTAATGCACAGCGCAATCTGACCACCTCCCAGGACGCGTTGCGGGTTTCCCTGCAGCGTCTGTCGTCCGGTCTGCGCATCAACAGCGCGAAGGATGACGCCGCTGGCCTGGCGATTTCGGAACGGTTGACGACGCAGATTCGCGGTCTGGATCAGGCGCGTCGCAATGCAAATGATGGCATCTCACTGGCGCAGACGGCTGAAGGCTCGCTGGCGCAAACAGGGGATATCTTGCAGCGTATTCGCGAGTTGGGTGTTCAGTCAGCCAACTCAACGAATTCCGCGAGCGATCGTAAAGCACTGAACGATGAAGTGAATCAGCTGGTGCAGGAAGTCGATCGTATCGCCAGCACCACCACCTTCAACGGCTTGAAGATTCTCGACGGCACCTATCAGGGCCAGCAGTTCCAGGTTGGCGCGAACGCTAACGAAACCATCGGCGTGTCCATTCAGGGTGCTTCGTCGAACGATCTGAAGAACAACGCGTTGGCGCTTGAATCCAATACTGCTAGTACTGGTCTGGGCACTGCGACCGCAGGTGTAGCCAATACCGCTTCAGCAGGTAACGCCGTCGCCGCGCAAACGCTGACCATCGCCGGTGCATCGGGCTCGTCCGGTGTAACGGTCGCCGTGAATGACTCAGCGCAGACTATTGCGGCTTCGGTTAATGCAGTCGTGGCCAGCACCGGCGTAGCCGCCAGAGCAGTTACTACCGCCACGATAGCCGGTGTGAGTGCGGCCGGCACGGTCAGCTTCACGATAAATGGCGGTGGGACTGCCACCGCGCTTTCAGCTCAGGTGACCACCGGCGATTTGAGTGCTTTGACTACTGCCGTCAACGACGTAAGCGGGAAGACCGGTGTAACGGCGACCCTCTCAGCAGATAAAGCTTCGGTGATTTTGAAGCAGGCGGATGGCAAGGACGTAACGATCGATGGCTTCACGAACTCCGCCGCAGGGACCGTGACGGTCGACGGTGGGTCAACTGGCGCATCTGTAGTCGCGATAACGTTGACCAGCGGCTCGACGAATAGCTCGCGTATTGCAGGGACGGTTAAGTTGACCTCCGATGCTGGCTTCACCGCGGTCAGCAGTGCGGGCGCCACCGTCATTACCGCCGGCACCACGGCCACCGCTTCGACAGCTACCAAGTTGTCGACGGTCGATCTGTCGACTATCACCGGTGCGAACGCTGCATTGGAAATCGTCGACGCGGCGTTGGCCCAGGTCAGCCGGATTCGCGCCAGCTTGGGCGCCATCCAAAACCGCTTCGGAAACACCATCACCAACTTGCAGACCACGTCGGAAAACTTGAGCGCATCCCGCAGTCGTATTCTTGATGCGGATTACGCAGTAGAAACGGCGTCGCTCACGCGTGCGCAGATTCTTCAGCAGGCCGGCACGGCGATCTTGGCGCAGGCCAATGCCGTACCCAACAACGTGTTGACCCTGTTGCGGTAAGCAAAGCTAGTTCGGTGACGGGCGGGAAGGCCTTAAACAGCCTTCCCGCCAACGCCGTTTAGCAGCCACTACGTTTATGAAGCTCACTCACAGTACGAGGTGAAGCATGCCAATCCAGGGCCTTACTAATCAACCAAACGCGAATGCGCATAGTGCCGCGCCGCCGCCTGCCGCTGTCGCGACAGGCAAACCGGTGCAACGCGCAACGCCCGAAAAAACATCGACACCGACACCGACATCGGCACAGGCGCCGGCTCAAGCACCCGATAAGGCGAGCGTCGCGCAGGCCATCGCAAACATCAACAAGAAGCTCGAGCAGACCAGCCAGGACGTGCGGTTTTCTACTGACGAATCGTCGGGAAAGCTTATCGTCAAGCTAGTCGATACGAAGACCGATACGGTCATCCGACAGATCCCGTCGGAAGAGGCGCTGGCGATCAGTCATTCGATCGAGCGGCTGCAGGGACTACTGGTCAAGCAAAAAGCCTGAACCTCAAGCGCCCTCTTGTAGGGTCGTTAAGGTTAAGGGATAGGAGAAAGCTATGGCAGCTGTGACAGGTACCGGAACAGGCGGCGGTACGATCGACGTCAACACGATCGTCTCGCAGCTGATGACGATCGAGCAAAGACCGCTAACGCTGCTGGACAACAAGGAAGCCGGATTTCAGGGCCAGCTGTCGGCCTACGGCACGCTCCGTGGCGCCTTGTCTACCTTCCAGTCGAGTGCGTCCGCGCTCGGCACGCTGGCGAAATTCCAGGCATTCAGCGCTTCGTCATCGGACAGCACGATCCTTAGTGGCACCGCGAGCAAGACCGCTTCGGCCGGCAGCTACAACATCGACGTCTCGGTACTCGCGCAGGCGCAAAGCATCGTATCCGCTGGCCAATCCAGTGCAACCGCAGCGATCGGCACCGGGCTGCAGACGACCTTGACCATCCAATTCGGCGCTATCACCGGCGGCTCGCTGACCAATGGTGCCTACACCGGCGCGACCTTCACGCAAGACGGAACGGCTGCTTCGGGCACCGTTACGATCGATAGCAGCAATAACTCCTTGCAGGGTGTACGCGACGCGATAAATAAAGCCAATCTGGGCGTTACCGCGAGCATCGTAAAAGATGGCAGCGCATCTCCGTATCGACTCGTGCTGACCAGCCAGTCCAGCGGTGCATCGCACGCAATTCGCATCGGCGTGAGCGGCGACTCGACCCTGCAAAGCCTGCTGGGTTACGACGCAGGCGGCACGCAGAACTTGACGCAAACCGGCACCGCGAAGGACGCGCAGCTCACCGTAAACGGAGTGTCGGTGACGAGTGCAACGAATTCGTTCTCCGATACGATCGAAGGCGTATCGCTGACCGCGATCAAGGTGGGCGCGGCAACCCTCAGTGTCGGACGCGACACCGCCGGAGCGACATCGGCGGTGGCCTCGTTCGTGAAGTCGTATAACGATCTCAATGCTACGCTCGCCAATCTGACCAAGTTCGATGCGACGACGAAGACGGGTGGCGTACTTATCGGCGAGGCGACGGTGCGCACAGTGCAGAGCCAGGTGCGCAGCGTTCTGACCGCCAGCCTTTCCGGCCTGAGCGCGGGCGGCTATCAGACCCTCTCGCAGATCGGACTGAGCTTTCAGCGCGATGGATCCTTGTCGATCGATTCTACGAAACTAACCGCCGCGCTCACCACCAATGGTGATGATGTAGCAGCGCTGTTCTCAGCGGTCGGCGGTCCAACCGACAGTCTGGTCCATTTTTCCAGTTCCACCGCAGCGACCAAGGCCGGCGCGTACGCCGTCAACATCACTCAGCTGGCGACACAGGGCAAGCTCGCCGGCTTCGCGCCAGCTGGACTGACGATCACCGCGGGGGTGAACGATCAGCTTTCGGTCTCGGTCGATGGGATCAGCAGCACCGTGCAGCTCTCGGCGGGAACCTACACGGCTGCCACCCTGGCCGCGCACCTGCAAGCCGCGATCAACGGCACCAGCGCGTTCAGCGCAGCAGGCACCAGCGTCAGCGTTGCCCAAAGCCTCGGCACGCTGACCGTAACTTCGAAAACCTACGGCGCCGCTTCGCTAGTCAGCGTGGCCGGCAACGGTGCGGACAATTTGTTCGGCACAACGCCGACGCTGAGCAATGGCCTGGATGTCGCGGGCACGATCAACGGCTCGGTAGCAACAGGAGCCGGCCAGACGCTCACCGGCCAGAAAGGTAGCGCAATCGAAGGCCTCTCGTTAGACATCACCGGCGGCATCGTCGGCGATCGCGGCACAGTGAATTTCTCGCGCGGTTACGCCGATCAAGTCAACACGTTGATCACCGGATTGCTCGGGACTACCGGGGCATTGCAAGGACGCACGGACGGACTCAATCGCAGCATCGGAGACATCGGAAAGCAGCGCACCGCAGTGAGTACGCGGCTAGACGCGATCGAGAAGCGCTACCGCGCACAGTTCACCGCATTGGATCAGTTGGTGTCCAGCATGCAATCGACCAGCTCCTTTCTGACTCAGCAACTTGCGGCCCTGCCTGGCTCAGGCTAGTCCGCAGGGTCCACTCAAATGGAACCTAAACCATGACCGCAGCAGCTCACCGCGCGTACGCTTCTATGGACCTGGAAACCGGCGTCACGGGCGCGTCGCCCGCGCGCCTTATCGTGATGCTGTACGAGGGCGCCTTGAAGTCGATCTTCTTGGCCAAAGCCGCGATGGCGCAAAACGATACGCCGACCAAGGGCAGCGCGATCTCGAGAGCCATCGCCATCATCGACGAAGGTTTGAGTCCTGCGCTGGATCTCAAGGCGGGCGGAGAAATCGCCAGCAACTTGAAGCTGCTTTATCAATACATCTGCAGCCGCCTGCTCTACGCGAATTTGAAAAACAACGTGAGCTCGCTGGACGAAGCCGCGCGTCTGCTCACCGACCTCAAGTCGGCATGGGACGCGCTGGAGCAGCGCGACAGGCCCACAGCGCCAGCGCTACCGGCACCAGAGCCGCAAACGCGCCGTGCCCCGGTCAGTTTCGGAAAAGCCTGACGATCGCTGCAGCAGCAGATCCCGTCATAACGGTCGCGTTCGCGCTGCCCAAGAGCGCGCCCATCCGGTGGATTCAGCTCTGATAATGCAACAATACGACAAGGCGCTCGAGCTCACGCGCGCCATGCTCGACGCCGCCCACAAGAGCGATTGGGAGGGTCTCGTCGCGCTGGAGAAAGAGCGCACGGCAATCGTCGATCGTTTGCGCGGCGTCGATACGCAGCCGGCGCGCGATGTCACTGTGCGTGAGCGCAAGCGCGAATTGATTCAGGAAATAATGCGCCACGACGAGCAGGTGCAGATGCTCACGCAGGATTGGATGCGCGAGCTGCGCGAAGTGCTCGGCAGCATCAGTGCGGAACATAAGCTCTCGCGCACATACGGACCTTGATCAGCGCGGCAAGTTGACGGCCCTGCGGCGAAGTAGCAAACTCACTGCGACATTGCGGTGGGAGTTCGCATGGAAGCGTTTGTCGTTACCTGGCATGAGTTGCTGATCGTCGTTATCGCGGTCCTCGTGATTTACGTGGCCGAGCTGTTGCTGTTGATGCGCTGGTCCGGCCGTCCGCGGTTCATGCGCGCCAAGCGCAGTCCCGGCGACGATGCCGAGCGAAGCTCGATCGAGCAACTGCGACTCGAAGTCGCGGAGTTGCGCAAGCAGACGCTGCGGCTGCAGGGCGAGCTCGACAAGATGAAGAATGTGCCGGCAGCGCTGGTGTCGCCGTACAACTTGGCGATCCAGATGGCGCGCCAGGGTGCGAGCGCGAACGATGTGGCAACCGGCTGCGGCATCTCGCGCGGCGAGGCCGAGCTGATCGTCGCCTTGTACAGGAAGCTGCGCATCTGACCTGATCCACGCGCCATGCATCCGGAGACGGCATCGCGCCTGAATCTCCGGGCCCGCCCGTGAGATTCTGCCCAACACGCGCGGGACGCGGCAAAGCATGGACATCACGTTGCAAGCCCAGATTTTGAATCTACGCGCCGGTCTCGACGCGCTCGTTCCGGCTGGGCAACAAAATCGTCAGGCACCGACGACAGAACAGCGCTGGGCCGCCGGCGAGCAGATGACTGCGCGCGTCGAAGCGCAGCTGCCCGGTGGACGCTTTCATGTCCAGGTCGACGATCTTTTGCTGGAAATGAATTTGCCCGAAGGATTTAAGCCGGGCGATAAGATCGAGCTCGAATTCGTTTCCGCCCAGCCGCGGCCGTCGTTCCTGCTGAAGAGCTCGCCCGACCCGGTGGTGCGCCAGGAGGTGCAACTCAGTCGTGGCGCACGCGACCTGGGCGAGATTCTCAAAGCGGTCGCGCCGCCACGCGCCGGCGAAACCGTTCCGCTGAAGGCTTCGACGCCGATCCTGCCCGCGCCCACGCTGGACACCGCGAGACTGGCGCAGGCGTTGTCCACCGCGTTGGACGGTAGCGGCCTGTTCTACGAGTCGCACCAGTCCGAGTGGGCGCTGGGCCAGCGGCCGTTGCAGGACCTGTTGCACGAACCGCAAGGCCGCCTCTCGCCGGTCGCGCAGGAGATGGCGAAGACTGCGAGCACGACGGCGGACACACGCACCGCTGCATCGG
>JBBRGM010000292.1:0-6073 GCA_038240725.1 Burkholderiales bacterium
TTGCTGTGGCTCGGGAATATTTCCCGCACGCGACAGCGCCTGATTGACTTGGTGTACGGTAATTTCGTCGCCGTTCACCTTCGCCGCAACTTGCCCGCCCTTCCCATCGCCGCCGCGTCCGCAGCCTCCAACGACTAAAGCGACAGCGATAACGGCAAGGGATGCCCTGGTAGGTCTGCCTAGGAGGAGATTCACAACGGACTCCGTGTGGTTTTTGATATTGGGTATGCTGGAGGGAACCAGCAGTCACTTATGTTGGGCTTCCGACCAGCCACGCAAGCGAGGAGAACAAACGAATGACCGGAGTGAACGATTCGGAATTTGATGCCCAAGAGCCGATGCGAAACGCCTGAAGCCCAGCACCTGGAATGCATGCGCTGCCGTCCAATCCGATGCCCCGCTACAACGGGCGGAAGTATACCCGCTTTTTTTGCCAACACTCCGCTCTAATCAAGTACCTGACGTGACAGCTTTGACAATTTCTCCGCCTTCGTTTGCCTGGGCCAATGTCACCAGCAGCAGACGCAAAAGGGCACCATCCGATTCGCCTGCGGTCCGATCTTATCTTCGTCCGCATCTACCTAAACTCGAGACTTATCTGATTCGTTATGCACCGGCTTTCCGCTATTTGCACCTGGATGTGCGTGCTTGGCTGCCTCAGCCCGCCGCTGCTCGTCGAAGCAGCTCCACCGACTAATGCTAGCCATTCGCTTGGCATTGATCGCACCAATCTGGCCGTAATCATCAATTCGTCCGATCCGCTCAGCGTTGCCACCGGCGAGTATTACGCACACGCGCGCCGCATCCCGGCGACAAATGTAATCCGCATTGCTTTACCGGTCGGTTCGTCCGAAATGTCCCCCGACGAGTTTTTACGGGTGAAATCGCAGGTAGATTCGGTCGCGCCTGCCAACATTCAAGCATTCGCCTTGGCATGGACCGCGCCGTATCGCGTAGGTTGCATGTCGATCACGAGTGCATTCGCATTCGGATACGATCGGTCTTACTGCGCAAACGGCTGCGCTGCGACGCGCCTCAGTACCTACTTCAATTCACCTAGCCGCTCGCCATTCGACGAGCTTCGCGTACGCCCAACAATGATGTTGGCTGGCCGGAGCTTCAACGATACCAAACAGCTCATCGATCGCGGCATCGCTTCCGATGCCAGCTTTCCCCGTGGACGAGCGTTCCTGCTGATCACCTCCGACACGGCCCGCAATACCCGCGCGTCGTTGTATCCGATGGCCGAAAGCGCGGCGGCCGGGCTGACCGATATTTCCGTGCTTAAGCAAGACACCCTGACCGATGCTAAAGAAGTGATGTTCTATTTCACCGGCCGCGACCGCGTGGCCGGTCTGGAAACCCTGACCTATCTGCCCGGCGCAATCGCCGATCATTTAACGTCGTTCGGAGGACAGCTGACCGACAGCGGTCAGATGAGCGCGCTGAGATGGCTGGAGAGCGGCGCGACGGGCAGCTATGGAACGGTCGTTGAGCCCTGTAATTTTCCGCAGAAGTTTCCGCACCCCGCTCTGGTCATCGGACGGTACATACGGGGCGAAAGCTTGATCGAAGCGTATTGGAAAAGCGTTGCGTGGCCTGGCCAAGGCGTGTTCATAGGTGAGCCGCTGGCTGCGCCATATCGCTTGCGTCGGTGACTACACGCAGCGCCCAATCCCGCGGCGTCTGTCTAGAAGGTAAGCTGCCCGCTCAAAGCGATCAGATTGTCGTCGTAATCGGCTCCGAACTGGTTAGAATTGAGATTCAGGTTCGAATCACGCCGCGTAAACGCATAGTTAAGGCCCAGTCGAAACGTGCGCGTCGCGGCGTATCCCGCACCGAGCCCAAGCGTGTACGTTTTGTCGTGGCGCCCGGATTGTCCTTGTCCTGTTGCCGCGAACCCGGTGTTGCCAAAAAAACGCAGATCCTGAAATTGCGCAATACCGTTCAAGCTGATTTTCGATGTAAGTTGATACGTGGGTGTAACTACCAAACTGTAGGTCCGTGCGTACGTCGTCGCGATATCCTCGATGCCGCCCACATCTCGTGAAGCCAGCAACCGCAGGCTGATTCTTCCAGTCGCGTTGTAGCCCCAGCCAACGGACCCCGTCCAGCCGTTGAAGTCTCGCTGCGGTAGATTTTCGTGCCTGCGCTGTTTGTAGCCGATGCTTCCATCCACCGACGACTTACCAGTCAGTTGCGCGTTGAAAAAGGTCGAGAATCGATTGTCGCGATACGCGTTGTCTGTCGTGCTGTTGGGAGAGGAGGGATTGTTGAACTCGACATTCCACGATTGCAGTTGCAAGCCTATCGAATTCGCGCTTGGGAAGATGTAGGCGATTCCAAGCTGCAACCCGGTCTGCTTATAGTCGCTCGTCTTCGCCTGGTCGAAGCTGTTGGTCACCGTAGTGTAATTAAGCCCACCCTGCAGCTCGAAGTTCGGTGCAAAGCGGTAGCGCGGATTGAAGAAGTAGGCCTGATTAGTGATGATGTTGTGTTGCGCAGTGTTGGCATAGTCGAAGCTTTGCAGCGTCCTCGAGAGACTCATGCCAAGATCGCCGTGCCAGTCTTCACCCACTGCCCAAAGCCAGGAGCCACTGCCCGAACCGCCTACATAATTCAGATACGAGTTTCGCGAATATCGGTAGTCAGTGATGTTCAGGTTGGCGCGAAAGCGCTGACGGCTCACCGGCACGTCTGCAGATAACCCCAGACCAAACCGATAGAGCATGTCGTCTCGAGATTTATTTTGTGAAGATAGCGGCTGGTCCCGCTCCAAGCGAAATAAGTTGTCGTCGTAGCTCACACCGGCGTTCGCGCTGATGAAGACGGTGTCGCTGCCAAGCGCATGCGCGTCGTTCGAAAAAGCGCCGAGGAGCATCACCGAACTCAGTATTGCGAGACCTAACTGCGTCGGCGTACGGCGACGTGAGTGGCTGTTCTTCAAAGGATTCTCGAGTCGCTTTGTGGTTTTCAGAGTGCGAGTCACGTTACCAGAATTCCCAATGACCGGTATATAGAACCCACACGCCGAGCATCAAATTCGTGACGGCGTGCGCGAGGATTGCAGTCCATAGATTGTTTGTGCGCATGTAAATCCAGCCAAACGCCAAGCCTGCGAGCAGACCGGCCAACCATTGATGATGTTCGACCGCAAATAACGCGGAGCTGATCAGCAGCGCAAGTGCGCCCGCGCGACGCGGAGCCACGCTCAAAAAGTTCGGGTCGCGGATCCATCGCAGAATCAGCGAACGCCAGAACAGCTCTTCCATGACCGGCACCACCACTGCGGCGCCGATCAATCGCGCCGCTGCAAGCGGCCATATGATCTCTCCGCCCGAATTTCGAGGGTCCCAACCACCGGACTTGCCCACGGTCGCCCACGACTGATCGAGAAAAATCCACAGGACGAAGATCGCGACGCCGATCGCGCACGCCAATAGCCAATCCGCAACACCGGTGTCCCCGAACGTTTGCAGTTCGGTGTAGCGCTTCCATAACACGCCGAGCGCGATCGCCACACACAGCACTTTCAACCCGTAGAGCCAGCGCACATCAAAGCCGATGCCGGCGGGAATCGCAGACTCCGCCATCAAAAACCCGATGTAGAGCGCGAATGGGACGACTCGTATGGCAGCAGGAGACATTCGTTTGGCCGTGTTGTCAGGCGAGGACGACAGCGTTATGCCCGGTTGTTTGCATGCGCAAAGACGCTACGCCGATGTGCGCACGCATTTAAGCCAGAACTGCGCACTATTGCAAGCTGAGTCCGGGGATCGTGTTACCCGACATGCACGCCTGCTGCCGTTTAGAGACAGACACGAGGCACTGCGTGTTTGAATTGCCGGATGTGCGCGCTTGCGCCTGACTGCACATTTCCATATCGGAAGCGCGTTGCGCGCGGCATTTCAATTCGCGAGCCGCCTTCTCGGTTTGCTCGTCTTCAGCGGTGCCATTAATGACGTTGCCGGTGGCGCTCGTCATGCCGTTGTTGTTAGTCGACTGCGGCGACGAATTGTAGGCGCCCGGCACATTGCCCCCGCCCCTCGCGCCGGGCAGGTTCGACCCCGGAGCCTCGGTCTGACCACCCGGCAGACCCGCCTGAGGGGTGCCGCCGCGCGCATCGAACGGCAGATACGAAAATATCCAGTCTTTGTAGGTCGCGGCTTCGGCAAAGCTCACGTAGGTGCCCTTGAAACCTGCAACTTTGATCGGCGTGTCTGCTGAAATGCTGTGGATCCCCAGGATCCCACCGTCAGGTCCACGCACGAACGCCCATTCATTTTTGCCGGTCATCGGATCCAGATAGATGCGCCGCAGATGGCGCTGGACGTTGGGGAAACGCGGATCCTGCAGCATGTCTTCGAGTGTCTTGGGAAACATGCGAACCCCGCCGGGGGCGCGCTCGTAGTAGGACGCAATGGCTTGGCGAAACTGATCGCCGACGAAGAGCAATTGCTCTTCTTTATCGCGTTGGACCTGCGTGTGCCACACCTGCGCGATCGCGACCAGCGCGGTGCCCATGATGACAATCAAAAACAGCAATGCAAGGTAGGTGAACCCAGCGCTCGCGCGACGCAAACGTCGTCGCATCGGGCGCTGACCCACTACAAATACTGAATCAATCATCGCAATCAAGAATCCGGTCGCCCTTTGGTTAAGCGATGCATTTGTCGTCTCAATCCGATGACGCGGTTTAGCTGCCAAGCTGGTTAATCCGGCTCGCTTATGACCAAATATCAGCGACACTAGTTTGCGTCGATACGTGTCGCCCGGCGCAGCCGGCGCAACATTGAACAGCGGCGTGCGGCGCAAAGTCTTTAGCTGGTCGGCATCGATCTGTAGCCTGCGCGCGGATCGGCAACCGGCACTGCGAACCGCGATTAGTCTAAAGTAGCATGCACCCTAAGATACCGCGATAGAAGTCACAGAAGGAGATTCATGGCCAAGATGAGAGCGGTGGAAGCCGCAGTGCTCGTGCTCGAGAAGGAAGGCGTCACCGCCGCGTTCGGCGTGCCCGGCGCTGCCATCAACCCGTTTTATGCCGCGATGCGTAAGACCGGGAACATTCGCCACTACCTCGCACGGCACGTGGAAGGCGCATCGCACATGGCCGAAGGCTATACCCGAGCCAAAGCCGGCAATATCGGCTTGTGCGTGGGAACCTCCGGGCCGGCGGGGACGGACATGATCACCGGACTGTATTCCGCATCGGCCGATTCGATACCGATTTTGTGCGTCACCGGCCAGGCGCCGCGCGCGCGTTTATACAAAGAGGATTTTCAGGCAGTCGATATCGAGTCGATTGCTAAGCCGGTCACGAAATGGGCGGTCACGGTGCGCGAGCCGGCGCAAGTGCCGCGTTCGTTCCAGCAGGCGTTCCACTTGATGCGCTCCGGCCGGCCTGGCCCGGTATTGATCGACATGCCGTTCGACGTGCAGATGGCCGAGATCGAGTTCGACATCGAAACGTACGAGGCGCTGCCCGTCTACAAACCGCAAGCCAGTCGCGCCCAGATCGAGAAAGCGATGTCGATGCTCGCCGAAGCGCAGAGGCCGCTGATCGTCGCTGGCGGCGGCATCATCAACGCCGATGCGTCTTCGCTGCTGGTCGAATTCGCCGAGCTCACCGGCATTCCGGTGATCCCGACGTTGATGGGCTGGGGCACGATCCCGGACGACCACGCGCTGATGGCCGGCATGGTCGGGCTGCAGACCTCACACCGGTATGGCAATGCATCGATGCTGGCGTCGGACTTCGTGCTCGGCATCGGCAACCGCTGGGCAAATCGCCATACCGGAACGGTCGAGGTCTACACGAAAGGCCGCAAATTCGTGCATGTCGACATCGAGCCGACGCAAATCGGCCGCGTGTTCTCGCCTGACTTCGGAATCGTGTCGGATGCCGGCGCCGCACTTAAGCTGTTCGTGGAAATTGCGCAGGAGCGCAAAGCGGCAGGCAAGCTCAAAGCACCTACCGCGTGGGCCACCGAGTGCGGCGAACGCAAACGGACGATGCTGCGCAAGACCAACTATGAAAACGTTCCGATGAAACCGCAGCGCGTCTATCAAT
>JBBRGM010000293.1:0-6069 GCA_038240725.1 Burkholderiales bacterium
CGTGCGGCAATGCAGTCGAGGTTCTGCCGTGTGCCGCATCCAACGCTGTGCCGTCGCAAACTCCGATATGAAACCCCGAGACCTGCATCTTTCCGATCGCTTGCGTGGCGCCATCCATGTGCACGGCGCGCGCCAGAACAACCTCAAGAATCTCGACATCAGCATTCCCCTGAACGAGCTCATCGTCGTCACCGGAGTATCGGGCTCGGGCAAATCGTCCCTGGTATTCGACACCTTGTATGCCGAAGGACAGCGGCGTTATGTGGAAACGTTCTCGCCCTACGCGCGGCAGTTTCTCGACCGCATGGACAAGCCGCAGGTCGACCGCATCGAAGGCATTCCACCCGCGATCGCGATCGATCAAACCAATCCGGTTCGTACGTCGCGCTCGACCGTCGGTACGATGACCGAGCTGAACGATCACTTCAAGTTGCTGTTTGCCCGCGCGGCGCAGTTGTTCTGCCGCGGCTGCGGAGAGCCGGTCCGGCGCGACAATCCCGATACGATCTATGCGGCACTCAGCGAACGCGGCGCAGCCGCGAGCGATCCGCGCCTGATCATCAC
This sequence comes from Burkholderiales bacterium, assembly GCA_038240725.1. Lineage (GTDB taxonomy): Bacteria > Pseudomonadota > Gammaproteobacteria > Burkholderiales > SHXO01 > SHXO01. The sequence continues at coordinate 565 of JBBRGM010000293.1, forward strand.
GTTCACGGTGCCGGTGCCGGAAAATTTCTCCGAAGTCGAAGTGCTGCAACTGCTCGAGCAGCAAGGCTACACGCGCATCCACGCGCACGTTAAGGGCGGTTTGCAAGTCGTGCAGGACCGGCTGCGCGTCGCGTCCGCGGAGCGGGTGCGTGTTATCGAAGCGCTGGAAGCCGCGCTCAAAGTCGGCCAGGGCAAAGTCGACGTGCATGTCGTACCGGAAACCGATGACGCCGCCGTGGCGGCCGTTACCTGGCGCTTCTCGTCCGATCTGCATTGTCCCGACTGCGACATCCATTATCAGGAACCGACGCCGAGCCTGTTCTCGTTCAATTCGCCGCTCGGCGCGTGCGAGACGTGCCGCGGATTCGGACGTACGGTCGGCATCGATTTCGGCATGGTTGTCCCGGACGAATCGAAGACGCTCGAAGAAGGCGCGATCAAACCGTGGCAGACGCCGAGCTTCAACGAATGCAAGGACGACATGCGTCGTTACGCGCGCAAACGCGGCGTGGCGATGGATGTGGCCTGGCGCGATCTGCCGGAAGAGCATCGGCAATGGGTGCTCGAAGGCGAAGACGACTGGATCAGCTGGGATAGCTCGTGGCCCGGCACCTGGTACGGCGTGCGGCGCTTCTTCAAGTGGCTCGAGTCGAAGAGCTACAAGATGCACGTTCGCGTGTTGCTGTCGCGCTATCGCGCCTACACGCCGTGCGAGACGTGCAGAGGCGCACGACTGAAACCCGAAGCGCTCGCCTGGCGCATGGGCAGCAAGTCGGATGCGGATTCAGTGCTGGCACCGGGCAAACGGTTTCGTCCGCAGAGTTGCGCTATCTCGCAAGCGCGTTTGACTGCGCTACCGGGTTTGACCGTGCACGATCTGATGTTGCTGCCGATCGATCGTGCAGCGGCGTTTTTCGATCACATGAATCTGTCGGCTGCGGCGAGCGATTGCGCTGCTGCAAAGAATTCGGCGCGCATCGACACGGCGCTCAACGGAACCCTGCTGGTTGAGGAAATTGCCGGCGCGGATTCCGAAGCGCGAACTGATGAGGCTACCGATTTGTTGTTCGAAGAAATCCGCGCGCGCTTGAGCTATCTGCAGCGCGTCGGCCTTGGTTATCTGACTCTGGACCGGCAGTCGCGCACGTTATCCGGCGGCGAAGTTCAGCGCATCAACCTGACCACCGCGCTCGGCACGTCGCTGGTCAACACGCTGTTCGTGCTCGATGAGCCTTCCATCGGTTTGCATCCGCGCGACATGGGCCGCGTCATCGGTGTGATGAAGCGCCTGCGCGACGCCGGCAACTCGCTGGTCGTCGTCGAGCACGATCCGCAGATCATGCTGGAAGCCGATCGCATTCTCGACATGGGACCAGGCCCGGGCGAGCACGGCGGCGAGATGGTGTTCTTCGGTACACCGCGCGATCTCACGCGCGCTCGTGCTTCGCTGACTGCGGATTATCTGACCGGGCGCAAGCGCGTCGATGACGCCACGCCGGACGCCGCAAGCGTGACGACCGCGAAGACTAAAGACGCTGGGAGCATAGATATCGTCGCTGCCAGCGAACATAACTTGAAGAACGTCGATGTATCGATCCCGCTGAATCGGCTGGTCGCGATCACCGGCGTGAGTGGTTCCGGCAAATCCACGCTCGTGCAGGATGTGCTCTACGCAGCACTGCGCAAGCACAAGGGCAAGCGCACCGAGACGCCGGGCGCGCATCGCGCAATCATCGGACACGAGCGCATTGCCGATGTCGTGATGGTCGATCAATCGCCGATCGGGCGCACCACACGATCGAATCCGGCGAGTTACGTCGGCGCCTTCGATGCGATCCGGCAACTGTTCGCGAAGGAGCCGGTTGCGAAAGAACGTGGCTATACGCCGGGCACGTTCAGCTTCAACTCCGGCAATGGCCGCTGCCCCACGTGCGGCGGCAACGGTTTCGAGCACGTCGAAATGCAATTTCTCTCAGACGTGTATCTGCGCTGCCCCGATTGCAGCGGACGCCGCTTCCGCGACGAAGTACTCGAAGTCACCCTGCTCGGACGCGACACCAACGCCGGCAAATCCATCGCCGACATTCTCGACATGACGGTGTCCGAGGCGGTGGCGTTCTTTCACACGCACGCGGAGATTCTGCGCACGTTGAAGCCGCTCGCCGATGTCGGGCTCGAATATTTGAAGCTCGGACAGCCGGTGCCGACGTTGTCCGGCGGCGAAGCGCAACGGCTCAAGCTCGCGGGGCATCTGGCGGAAGCCGCTCGCGTCGCCGCAGGTTTTTCCGCGCGCGCGGGCGCGGCTGTGCGCAAAGGCACGCTATTTTTATTCGACGAGCCGACGACCGGTCTGCACTTCGAAGACATCGCCAAGCTGCTGCGCGCGTTCCGGCAATTGATCGACGCCGGCCACTCGCTGATCGTCATCGAGCACAATCTCGATGTCATTCGCGCGAGCGATTGGATCATCGACCTGGGGCCGGAGGGCGGCGATGCCGGCGGCGAGATCGTAGCGGTCGGATCGCCCGCCACAGTGGCTGCGAATCCGCGCTCGCACACCGGCGTTGCATTGACCGAGTACGCCGCGTCGCTCGCGAAACAAACTGAGATTTCCAACACCGTCGACAGCGACGATGCGCCCGGCACCGCGCTGATCGCGGCAGACAGTGCAACCGCGTTGTCCGGCTATGCATCGGATTCCGCCGATTCGACGACGACGCTGGAGCACGAGATGGGCTCGATCAGCGTGCATCGTGCGCGCGAGCACAATCTGAAAAACGTCAACGTCGATATTCCGCGCGGCCGCTTTACCGTCATCACCGGCGTATCGGGCAGCGGCAAGAGCACGCTCGCGTTCGACATCCTGTTTGCCGAAGGCCAGCGGCGCTATCTCGAATCGCTGAATGCGTATGCGCGGCAATTCGTGCAGCCGGCATCGCGCCCTGATGTCGACGCAATCTTCGGCATTCCGCCGACGGTGGCGATCGAACAGCGAACGAGTCGCGGCGGGCGCAAGAGCACGGTTGCAACGTTGACCGAGATCTACCATTTTCTGCGCTTGCTGTTCGTCAAGCTCGGCACGCAATACTGTCCTTCATGCGACACGGCAATCGAGCCGCAGAGCTTCGAATCGATTGCGGCGCGCGTGCTGAGCGACTACCGCGGCAGACACGTCGGCATTCTTGCCCCGCTCGTGGTCGCGCGCAAAGGCTATTACACCGACCTCGCAAAGTGGGCGCTGGGCAGGGGCTTCACGCATCTGCGTGTGGACGGCGAATTTCTGCCGACCGAAAAGTGGCCGCGGTTACCGCGCTTTCAAGAGCACAGCATCGAGCTGCCGGTCGCGGACCTGACTGTCGATCCTCGGAGCGAAACGGAACTGCGCGAAGCGCTCAGGCTTGCGCTCGAATACGGTAAAGGCGTCGTGCATGTGATGGCGCCGCTCGGTGGCTTGCTCGAAGGCACCGCGATGGTGTCCGACTCGGTGTTCTCGACCAAGCGCGCGTGCCCGTCGTGCGGTACCAGTTACCCCGAGCTCGACCCGCGTTTGTTTTCGTTCAACTCGAAGCACGGCTGGTGCGCGAGCTGTTTCGGCACCGGCCTGCAGCTCGAAAATATCGAATGGGATGAGGACCGCGAGAAGAGCGGCTCGGAAGATCACGTGCTCGATTCCTGGCTGCAGTGGCTGGAAGTCGACGAAGCCTGCCCCGAGTGCGACGGTCAGCGACTGAATCCGACGGCGCTGCACGTGCGCTTTCGCGATCACTCGATCGCTGCGCTCACTGCGATGCCGGTCGCACAGGTCGAGCAGTTTTTCAGCGAGCTGGCCGTGCACGGGCGCGAAGAAGAAATCGCGCGCGACATTCTCAGCGAGCTGAAATCCCGCCTCGGCTTCTTGAAGGAAGTGGGTTTGTCGTATCTCGCGCTCGATCGCAGCGCGCCGACGCTGTCGGGCGGCGAGGCGCAACGTATTCGGCTGGCATCGCAGCTCGGCTCAAATCTGCGCGGTGTGTGCTACATCCTCGACGAGCCGACCATCGGCCTGCATCCGCGCGACAACCGCGTGCTGCTCGATGCGCTCGACAAGCTGGAAGCGAAAGGCAACACGCTGATCGTCGTCGAACATGACGAGGATACGATTCGCCGCGCGCAGCACGTGCTGGATCTCGGACCGGGCGCAGGCAAAAACGGCGGCTACGTTGTTGCACAGGGTTCGGCCGACGATCTGATGCGCAATCCCAACTCAATCACCGGACGATTTTTGAAGGCGCCGCTGCGCCATCCGCTGGTCGCGCAGCGTCGCGTCAGCAACAGCACGCCCGCACTGGAAATCATGGGCGCGACTCTGCACAATTTGAAGAACGTGCGCGCCCGCATTCCACTCGCACGGTTGTCGGTGATCACCGGCGTGTCCGGCAGCGGCAAGAGCACCCTGGCAGGCGATATTCTTCGCGAGAATCTGGCGCACCTACTGACCGCCGGACGCAAGCAGCGCGATCTGTCGCTGCACGGCTGCCGCGAGATCAAAGGCTGGGAACAGGTCGATCGCGTGCTGGAAGTCGATCAGACGCCGATCGGCAAGACGCCGCGCTCTTGCCCTGCGACGTACGTCGGCTTCTGGGATTCCATCCGCAAGATGTTCGCGGAAACCGGGGAAGCGCGCATGCGCGGTTACGGTCCCGGGCGCTTCTCGTTCAATACGTCGGGTGGACGCTGCGAAGCGTGCGAAGGTCAAGGCATCAAGACCATCGAGATGAGCTTTCTGCCGGACGTGAAGGTGCTGTGCGAAGTGTGCGGCGGCGCGCGCTTCTCGCCGGAAACGCTGGCGGTGCACTTCAAGGACAAGAGCATCGGCGAGGTGCTAGCGATGAGCGTCGACGAAGCGGCGGAATTCTTCGCTGCGCATCGATCGATCAATCACTGCCTGCGGCTGCTGCAAGATGTCGGCCTCGGTTATCTCACGCTGGGTCAGCAGAGTCCGACGTTGTCGGGCGGCGAGGCGCAGCGTATCAAGCTGGTCACCGAGCTGTCCAAAGTCCGCACGGATCTGGTGTCGCAGGCGGATGCGAAACGTATTCGAATGCGCGGCCAGGGGCCGACCTTATACGTGCTCGATGAGCCGACCGTCGGCTTGCATATGGCGGATGTAGAGAAGCTCATTCTGGTGCTGCATCGACTGGTCGACGCCGGCAATACGGTGGTCGTGATCGAGCATAATCTGGATGTCATCGCCGACGCGGATTGGATCATCGACCTCGGTCCGGAAGGCGGCGACGCCGGCGGGCGGGTGGTGGTGCAGGGCTCGCCGCAACAAGTGGCGGCAGCGAAGGACGGCTCGCACACCGGCCGCGTGCTGGAGGAATTTCTCGCGGAACGATCGGCGTAAGTCGACGCAAAACAATAGGCAGTAACCGTTACCCGGGGAGAGTGTGCATGCGCAAATGGGCGATACGGATTGCGGGCGCGTTGCTGGCGCTCGTTGTAATCGCAGCAGCAGTGGTATTC
>JBBRGM010000294.1:0-6043 GCA_038240725.1 Burkholderiales bacterium
GTCACGCTCAACACCTTCGAGGTCGAGAACATCACGTTGTAAGTGAGCGCAGCCGCCGCGTACAACGCGCCGGAAGCAAGACCGGAGATGAGAATGACTAACATCAGGGACTGGGGGCTGGGGGCTCGGGACTGGGGTGTAAGCGGCGGTCGCGAACTTATGGGATGGACGCGGAAAGTGTTCGTTCTCTTAGGCGCTTCTGTAGTACGCGGAGCATTTTTCCGACTTCATCGGATAGCGTCAGAATTTTCTCGGCGTCTTGCTCGGTTAAAAATTTCAAGCGGATGCAGAGCAGCGATTGCGTCTCTAGTTCCGCCAGCGATCCGAGTGCGATAGAAACGAACCGCAGGAATTCTTTCGTAGAGTCGCGAGCGTGACCTTCAGCTATGTTGGAAGGCACAGAGACTGCTGAGCGTTGGAGCTGCGAGGCCAATCCAAACGTTTCCATTTGCGGCAACTTCGCACTGAGCAGATACGTGGCTTCGACCAGCTCCATTGCTCTCTGCCAAACAGTCAGATCCCGGTAACTGACGATCATGAGCACACCTTCGCTTTTCCTAGTCCCCAGCCCCGAGCCCCTAGTCCCTGCGGCTCACTTGGGAGCCGCCTTATACGCCCCGTCGCGAAACGTGTTCGCCAGATTGACGACGATGTTGTGATCGGGGAAGCCGTTGTGTTGCTTCGGCGTCCAGGTATACGTCGCGTAGACCCCGGGGAAATCTTTGGTGGCTTCGAGTGCTTTCTGGATGGCCGCGGGATCGGTGGAGCCGGCTTGCTTGATGGCGTGCTCCATGATCTTGACGGTGTCGTAGCCGAGGGCCACCCACCAGAACATGAATTCGATTTCGCCGCCGCCGAATTGCGGACGCAGACGATCCAGCAACCCTTGCGTGCGTTCCGGCAACTTCCCTTTCGCGTCGTAGGTCGTGCTCGAGTAACCGGCAGCGAAGGCGTTGTCCCAGTATTCCGGTTTATTGAGCAGCTTCTTGATCGGCGGCGCCATCATCGCGGGGTGACCGACGATCGGCACGTTCCAGCCCATGTCGCCACGCGTGTTGAAAATGCGCGCGAGCAGTCCGGTTGCAGCGGACCACGGCATGATGACGTCGGCGCCGGCCGCTTTCGCTTTGTTCATCTCATCGGTGAGATCGGTTTTGTTCGGGTCGACCAGCACGCTGTACACCGGCTTCACGCCGAGTTTGTCGAGCAGATCCGTCGCCGACTTCGCGCTCGCCGTGCCATAACCGGTGGTGTCGCCAATGACCGCGATGCGTTTTTTCTTCAACACTTTCACCGCGTACTCGTTGGCGCCGTCGATCCACTGCGTGTTGGTATTGATTGCGCGGAATGCGAGCGGAAACTTCACGGGATCGATCAGCTCGTCCAGCGCGCCGATGACGATGTTGGGGATGCCAGCCTTTGCGACCATCGGCACCGTCGCCAGCGATTCGCCGGAATTCACCGGTCCGATGATGAACGCGACTTTGTCGACGAACAAAAGCTGCTTGGCGAAGTTGACTGCCTTGGTGGGATCGCCCGCGGTGTCGCGCGTCACCAGTTCGAGCTTCTGTCCTTTGATGCCACCGGCCTTGTTGATTTCGTCGACGGCGAATTGCACGCCTTGATTTTCGGCGATGGCGGCAGACGACAACGGACCGGTCAGCGATGACATCCAACCGATCTTGATAACGCCCTGCGCGTGGGAGGAGAATGAAAAGCCGCAGACGAAGAGAAGCAGCGCGAGCGACAACGCCGCTCGCAAGTCTTGAGGTCGGTGCATGGACTCCTCCAAAATGGCTTATGGTTTTGCGCCACATCTTGTTGCGGCCTCTTGACCTTGTCAAGCGCGCGTTTTGTAATGTGGAATACAATCTGGACGGCGAGAGGGGGGCGGACGCCCCGTCTCCGCCATACGCATACAGTCGTTTCACGCAACGAAATTATAATGCGCGCGCCGTTTGGTTGAGTACAGACGGATACAACGAGCCGACAACTGGGAGGACGACCACGGACGCCACGCGCCCGCGGCACGCATATGAAGAAAACCATTCGCATCGGTGCCGGCTCTGCCTGGTGGGGCGACCGCGTCGAGCCTGCCGCATTGAACGCCGAGAGGGGCGATCTCGATTACCTCAGTTTCGAGACGATGGCGGAAGCCACAATCTCCGCCGCGCAAGTGCGCAAACGCCGCGATCCGAGCTTTCCCGGTTACGACACTTACCTCGACGATCGCATGCGCGCCGTGCTGCCGGCGTGTTTGCGGCGCGGCACCAAGATCATCAGCAACCAGGGTTGGATCAATCCGGAAGGTGCGGCTGAGCGCATCGTGCACTGGTTGCGCGAGCTCGGCGCGCACGGCGTCAAGGTCGCTGCGGTGTCGGGGTCGCTGATCACCGATCGCGTGCTCGAGCTCACCGACACGATTCTGGAAAACGGCAAGTCGACATCCACGCTCACGGAAAATCTGGTGTCCGCCGAAGTCTATTTAGGCGCCGAACCGATCGTCGAGGCGCTGAAGCAGGGCGCACAAATCGTCGTCAGCGGCCGGGTCGCGGACCCGTCGATTTTCATGGCGCCGATGATGTACGAGTTCGGCTGGGATCCGCTCGATCATCTACATCTCGGTCGCGGCAACGGCATCGGCCATCTGCTGGAATGCGGTGCGCAAGTCACCGGCGGCTACTTCGCCGATCCGGGATTCAAGGACGTGCCCGAGCCGTGGAATCTCGCGTTTCCAATTGCAGAAGTCGATGCGGATGGCAATGCGGTGATCACGAAAGTGAGCGGCACCGGCGGCGCGGTCAACATTCAAACCGTCAAAGAGCAGATGTTCTACGAAGTGCACGATCCGGCGAATTACATCACGCCCGACGTCGTGGTCGACTTCACCACCGCCAAGCTCGAGCAGATCGGGCCGGATCGCGTGCGCGTCACCGAAATGTCCGGCAAACCGCGCACGCCAACCTTGAAAGTCTCCATCGCCTGCATGGAAGGTCATATCGGTGAAGACATGTTCTTCTACGCGGGGCCGGGTGCGCTGCGCCGTGCACAATTGGCCAAACACATTCTCGAAGAGCGCTTCAAGATCGTCGGCCTGCAAGCAGAAGAACTCCGCATCGACTTCCTCGGCATGAACGCGATCCACGGCGACATGTCGCCCAAGAATCAAACCGAACCGTACGAGATCGCCGTGCGCGTCGCCGCTCGCACACGCACCCGCGAAGAAGCCATCAAAGTCGGACGCGAAGTCGATGGTATGGCGGTGTCCGGCGTCGGCATGACCGGCAAGCGTGTGCCGCATCAAGACCGCACGCGCGAGATCATCGGCGTATGGTCCTCACTCGTGCCGCGCGAGAAAATCGTTCCGACGATTAGTTATTTCGAAAGCTGACTTGAGAACAGTGATCGGTGATCGGTGATCGGTGATCAGTGCTAAAGCAGCGATAAGCGTTGTCGCCGCGATGGATGCAATAAAGTAATCGATGAGGAATAGCGTGAGCAAAATACCGAACGCCATGTTTTTATCGAACAAGCGAAGCTCGCCGGGTTAGCATCGATCACCGATCACTGATCAGTGATCACCGCCTTGAGCGCTGATCACTGATCACCGATCACCGCCGCTGATCCATCAAGCAAAGTCCTCAAAACACTAATGACGTTTTCTCGATACCGCCGCCTCCAAGCATCGAAAAGCACACATGAAGATTCTTCTCCAGCACGCCGCCCATGCCCGCTCCGGCGACAAGGGCAACACATCGAACATCTCGGTCATCGTCTATGCCCCCGAGCTGTATCCGCTCTTGAAGGACCAGCTCACGGCTGAACGCTTCAAGGCGCACTATGCCGGCGTGGTGAAAGGCAAAGTCGATCGCTACGCGGTGGATGGATTGCACGCGTTGAACTTCGTCGCGCAGGACGCGCTCGGCGGCGGCGTATCGCGCAGCTTGTGCCTCGACAATTACGGCAAATCACTCTCGGCTCGCGTGCTCGCGTTCGAGCTCGAGATTCCGGACACGCTGCGCGGGCATCTGCGCGGACTTTGAACGCAACGCATTTGATCGGAGGTAAGCGATGGCAACCACGCTCGGAACTGGAAAGTACCGCTACGATGTCGTCACGGACTGGGCGAAGCTGCCCGCCGGCTGGTCGTTTCGCGACGTTGCAGCGGTCGCGATCGACGCGCAAGATCGCGTGTACGTTTTCAATCGCGGCGAGCATCCGATGATAGTGTTCGATCGCGAAGGCAACTTCATCCGCGCGTGGGGCGAAGGCTTGTTTTCGCGCGCGCACGGTTTGCACATCGGCCCCGACGAAACGCTCTACTGCACTGACGACGGCGATCACACCGTTCGCAAGTGCACGCCCGAAGGCAAGGTGTTGCTCGAGATCGGCATTCCCGGCAAACCTGCGCCGTACGTGAGCGGGCAACCGTTCAATCGCTGTACGCATACGGCGCTCTCGCCGCGCGGCGACATCTACGTATCGGACGGCTACGGCAACGCGCGCGTCCACAAATATTCGCCGGACGGCAAGCTGCTCATGTCGTGGGGCGAGCCGGGCTGCGATCCCGGGCAGTTCAATATTCCGCATAACATCTGCACCGATTCGGACGGCTGGGTGTACGTCGCCGATCGCGAGAATCATCGCGTCCAGGTATTCGACGGCAACGGCAAGTACGAGGCACAGTGGAACAATCTGCACCGTCCGTGCGGCTTGTGCATGGAAACGCGCAAGCAGCCGCTCTGCTACATCGGCGAGATCGGGCCGACGATGCCGGTCAATCGCGAGATGCCGAACATCGGACCGCGCATCAGCATCGTCACGCACAAGGGCGAAGTGCTCGCGCGTCTCGGCGACGTGCAGGCAGGCGAGCGTCCTGACCAGTTCATCGCACCGCATGGCATGGCGGTCGATTCGCGCGGCGATATCTACGTCGGCGAAGTCTCGTATACGGCGTGGCCGCAGGTGTATCCCGGCGTCGCAACACCGCCCGGGCTGCGCAGCCTGCGCAAGCTCGTGCACGTGGGATGACCAACCCAATAACCGATCCACGGCGCTGAGTCATTCGCGCAAACGCAAGACCGATCGAGACCGAGCGATGCCGAACGAGAGCTTCAAACGACGCGCCAACAGCATCGCCGACATGCGCATGCTCGCGAAGAAAAGCCTGCCGCGCATGGTGTTCGATTTCGTCGATGGCGGTGCGGAGAACGAATACACCGTGCGCCGTAACGAAAAAGTTTTCGACGAGACGCTGCTGCTGCCGCGTCCCCTGAACGGCGCTGTCGAACCGGATCAATCCCTGGAATTGTTCGGACAACGCTTGAGCACGCCGGTGCTGATCGGGCCGACGGGTTTGGCCGGCATGCTGTGGCCGCGCGGTGAAGAGCATTCGGCGCGTGCAGCGGTTGCGGCAGGCACGGTGTACACGATGAGTCACGCGTCGACCGTGACGATCGAAGATCTCGCAAGCAAGGTCAGCGGCAATCTTTGGAAGCAAGTATTTCTATATCGCGACCGCGGCATGACGCGCGTGTTCACCGAGCGCGCACTCGCGGCCGGCTACAAGGCGCTGATCCTCACCGTCGATAATCAGCGGCCGGGCTACCGCGAGCGCGACATGCGCAACGGCTTCACCGTCCCGCTGCGCTTGACCGCCAGCACGCTGCTCAACATGGCGATGCACGTCGGCTGGCTGTGGCGTACCGCGACCAACCCGCGATTCACGATGGCGAATTACGCGTCGCAAGAAAAGTCGGACATCGTCTCGCTGGCATCGCGCATGGGCGGCATGCTCGCCGCCGACATCACCTGGAAAGATGTCGAGTGGTTGCGCGGACTCTGGAATCGGCCGTTCCTGCTCAAAGGCATTCTGCATCCGGAAGAGGCACGGCAAGCGGTAGCGCTCGGCGTCGACGGCATCATCGTATCCAATCACGGCGGCAGACAACTCGACGTCGTGCCTACCGCGATGGAAGCATTGCCGGGCATCGTGGCAGCAGTCGGCGGACGGGTGCCGATTCTTATCGACGGCGGCATTCGG
>JBBRGM010000295.1:0-6039 GCA_038240725.1 Burkholderiales bacterium
AGGTTGGACACCTGGCGAGGATTCGTAACACAGCATGGCGTCGATTCTCGTCAGGTATTCGGCAAGTTATTAATGGGACAGCACACTAGGGAAGCTCTGAACAAGTCTTGCGACGCGCAACCCAATAATCTGTCGTCTCTATAGAGGGACCGGGGTGATTTGGGCCGATGGCCGCGTGCGCTCCTCCTGGTGTAGGCGGGCTACACGGCGTCCTCGCCCTCTTGCCCTAGGCCCAAATCACCCCAGTCGCGCACGCAAGACTTGTTCAGAGCTTCCCTAGTACGGCCAGGCGCGCCGGCAACTCGACGCCAGCGACTGGGCGCCGCTATCAAGCAAGTCTGTGGAGGGCGCCTTGATCGGCGCCGTCGGGTGTGTACAGAGAAGCGCCGTCAACGCGGCGCTAAGCGCCATGCCGCGCCGCGTGTCGTCCTTACCAAAGCTGCCACCACACGCGCTTGTGCAGCGACGCCAGCGAGAACTGGCTGTTCGGGAAATTCAGCTTGATCAGGCGCTCGGTATCGTCGCGCAGCTCAGGCATTCCCATCGCGTCGTAGGCCCGCACCAGCACCACCAGCGCCTGTTCCACCATCGGCGATTGCTGGTAATTGGCGACAACGAACTGCGCGCGATTCACCGCGGCGACGTAGGCCTGGCGGCGCAGATAATAATCCGCGACCGTGACTTCATTCTTCGCCATCGCATTCACCAGATAGCGCATGCGCGCCAGCGAATCGGCGGCGTAGCGGCTTTCCGGAAAGCGTGTAACCAGTTCCTTGAACGCCTCGAACGATTCGCGCGCCGCTTTCGGATCGCGTTCGCTCAAATCCTGCCCGGACAACGAACCGAGTATGCCGAGGTCCTCGTTGAAGTTGACCAGGCCCTTCAGATAATAAGCGTAGTCGACGTTCGGGTGATTCGGATGCAGCTTGATGAAGCGATCGGCTGCTGCTAGCGCGGACACCGCATCCTTATCCTTGAAGTACGCGTAGCTCACCTCCAGCTGGGCTTGCTGCGCGAGCTTGCCGTAGGGATAGCGCGCCTCGAGCTTTTCATAATAGCCGATGGCTTTTTTGTAGTCGCCGCCGACCAGCTCGCTCTTCGCTTCCGAATACAGCTTCTCGGCCGACCAGTCGCGCGTCTCGTCGTACTTGTTGTCATCCGTGCTGCAGCCCGCCGCAATGAGCGCGAAGGCGAGTAACAGGAAGACCGGAATTCTCGCTAAACTACGTCGCATGATTGCCCTGGAAAAATGCCGTGCCGTGGAGGAAAACGCGCTGAATTATAGCGGAAACGCCGACGACGAGGCGCTGCTCGACGGCGAGCCGGGACGCATCGAAGTTCAAGTCCCGAGCGAGCTTGCCGGGCTGCGGCTCGACCAGGCGCTCGCCAAGATGCTGCCGGAATACTCGCGCAGCAGGTTGCAGGATTGGGTGCGGCACTCGCTGGTGCGGGTCGATGGCGCGTGCGCGTCGCAGAAAGACCGCGTCTGGGGCGGCGAAAATATCGAAGTCGATGTGCAGCCCGACCCGGCATCGCTGGCAGCGCTGCCGCAGGCGATCGCGCTCAACATCGTGCACGAAGACGACGACCTGGTCGTCATCGACAAACCCGCTGGGCTGGTCGTGCATCCCGGCAGCGGCAATCCGGACGGCACGCTGCTCAACGCCTTGCTGCATCATGCGCCGGCACTGGGCGACCTGCCGCGCGCGGGTATCGTTCACCGCCTCGATAAGGACACCAGCGGATTACTGCTGGTCGCGAAAACATTCCCCGCCCAGATCGAGTTGCTGCGGCAGTTGCAGGCGCGCACAGTGCGCCGAGAATATCTCGCCGTCGCTTTGGGCACGCCGCCTGCGGCAGGCCAGGTCGACGCGCCGATCGGTCGTCATCCGACCAAACGCACGCGGATGGCGGTGGTCGCGAGCGGTAAGACTGCCCTCACCCACTATCGGGTTCTGCGCGGCGGTTCGAGCTGGTCGCTGATCGAGTGCCGTCTCGACACCGGGCGCACGCATCAGATTCGTGTGCACATGCATTCGATCGGTCATCCGCTGCTCGGCGACCCGGTTTATCGTGACAACAATCTCGCGCGCCGCCTGCCGGAGTCGGCCCGCGCGTTTCCACGTCAGGCTTTGCACGCCGCTCGATTGCAGCTCGCGCATCCCACCCAAGGCGGCACCATCGCGTTTCAATCGCCGCTGCCGCCGGACCTGACCGCCCTGCTCGCCGAGCTCGACCGGCATGCCGCTGCAAGCTGATTGCATTCAGCCGGACTGGCCGGCACCGCGCCGCGTGAAAAGCCTGTTCACGACGCGCGCCGGTGGCGTCAGCCAGGGTCTCCACGGATCGCTCAACTTCGGTACGCGGGTGGGCGACAGCATGGACGCCGTCGCGCAGAATCGCGAACGGCTGCGTGCGGTGCTGCCCGCAGATCCGCACTGGCTGCATCAGGTGCATGGCGTTGCGGTCGTTGCCGCTGACGACGCCGCGCCGGATGCGGTTGCCGACGCGGCGTACACGCGCAGCGCACAAGTAGTTTGCGCAATTCAAGTCGCGGATTGCCTGCCGGTGCTTTTGTGCGACCGGGATGCGGAGATCGTCGCGGCGGCGCACGCCGGATGGCGTGGCTTGAGTGGCGGCGTTTTGGAAAACACGATTACCGCGCTTGCCATCGAACCTGACCGACTGCTGGCGTGGCTCGGGCCCGCCATCGGTCCCGAGGCTTTTGAAGTCGGGCAAGACGTCGTCGATGCGTTCATCGCCGACGATCGCGATGCGCATCGCGCATTCAAACCGCTGCGGCCGGGCAAATGGCTGGCTGACCTGTACGCGCTGGCGCGGCGGCGGCTGATTCGCGCCGGCGTGACGTCGATCTTCGGCGGCAATTTCTGCACCTTCAGCGATGGCGATCGCTTCTTCTCTCATCGCCGCGACCGCGTGACCGGGCGGCACGCCGCGCTTGTCTGGCTGGCAGATTGATGCAAATGCATCCGGTCCGCTGCGCGCGCGTCTGAAAACGTTTCTTTCGAGCCATGCCCGTCGTCGTCTGGATTTTCCTATGCACGTTGCTCGGCGGCGTGTTGAGCGTCGCCGCTGCAGCGTTCGTCGCCCTCAAGGTCAGCAAAGGCCGCCTGCCGCTGCTCATCAGCTTCGCCGTCGGCGCACTGCTCGGCGCCGTGTTCCTGGAAATATTGCCGCACGCATTCAAGGAAGCACCGAATACGCAGGCACTGGGTGGCGTGATCCTGTGCGGGTTGATCCTGTTCTTCATACTCGAGAAGCTGGTGCTGTGGCGCCATCATCATGGCCATGAGCTGAACGGCGAGAGCGCGTCGCTTCATCTGCACGCAGAGCATGACCACGGCCGCAGCGGCATGATGGTCATGATCGGGGACAGCTTCCACAATTTCGTCGATGGTTTGCTGATTGCCGCCGCGTTCCTCGCCGACGTGCAGCTCGGCGTCGTTACCGCGCTTGCCATCATCGCGCATGAGGTGCCGCAAGAAGTCGGCGACTTCGTCGTGCTTCTGCATTCGGGTTACACGAAGGGACAGGCCTTGGTTTTCAACCTCGCATCGTCCGGTGCCATGGTGCTCGGCGGACTGCTCGGCTACCTCGCGCTCAACACGCTGCTGACGTGGGTGCCCTACCTGCTCGGCTTCGTCGCCGCCGGCATGATCTACGTGGCCGTGGCCGACCTCATTCCCGGCCTGCACCGCCGTCCCGAGCTGAAAATCACGATGCAGCAAGTCGCGTTGATGGCGCTGGGGATCGTCACGATCTGGCTGGTGAGACTCGGCGTCGATCACGGTTGATCGAACTGTTCGGCGCATTTTGCCGGCGCAGACTGAGAAACCAACGACATGCTCGCTGTCAACGTAAGCGGAGGCGTGTGGTACCTGCGTAATATGCACTTGGAAATAACCTGCGGGTGGCGAATCGGCTGACGTTGCGCAATCGCCAGGTGGATCTGCCCGCGGTCCGGTGCCGGCGTTCGTGATGGCGGCGCGCGACGACCAGATCGTTCCCTGGTGCAGCGCCTACGCCAGCACGCAATTGCTTGCGGGCAAAATCCATTTCATACTGGCTTCGAGCGGGTACGTAGCCGGCGTGGTGAATCCGCTGGCCGTCGGCAAACGCAATTACCGGACGGCGATCCGGTACCGTCCGACGCGGAAGATTGGTTTTCCAAGGCTCGAATGACGCCCGGGAGCTGGTGGCCGGGCTGGTGCTCGTGGCTGGACGCGCATTACGGGGAATGGATCGCGGCGCCGACGATGACCGGCAGCAAACGGTTTCCGCCCATCGAAGCTGCGCCGGGAAGTTATGTTCGCGAAACTCGTTAGGTACGATCGACCGGGGATTCAGCACAGCAACAATCGCCATACCGCAGTCACTTTTTTTTGTCTGTCTCACTATAACGGGCGGGATAACGCATCCGCCCCAAGAGGAGGAAGCCATGGCGCAACGAAACGTTATTGTCACCGGCGGTATGGGCGGTCTGGGCGAATCCATCTGTACCAAGATGGCGGATGCCGGCTATCAGGTTCTCGCGACGTATTCGCCTGGCAACAAGAAAGCACCCGACTGGCTCGAAACTATGAAAAGCCGCGGCTATAAGTTCCGCGCATATGAGTGCGACGTCGCGGATTTCGACTCGTGCACGAGCGCCGTCAAGAAAATGGAAGCCGATGTCGGTCAGATCGATGTGCTGGTAAACAACGCCGGCATCACGCGCGACATGACCTTCAAAAAGATGGGCAAGGCCGACTGGGACGCGGTGATCCGCACCAATCTCGACAGCGTGTTCAATATGGCGAAACAGGTGATTGACGGGATGACGGACCGTAACTGGGGCCGCATCGTAAACGTCTCTTCGGTAAACGGTCAGAAAGGCGCCTTCGGCCAGACCAATTACTCTGCCGCGAAGGCCGGGATGCACGGGTTTACCAAGGCGCTTGCGCTCGAAGTCGCGCGAAAGGGCGTCACGGTAAACACGATCTCGCCGGGCTACATCGGGACGAAGATGGTGACCGCGATCCGCGAGGACATTCTGAAAGAAAAAATTCTGCCGCAGATTCCGGTTGGAAGACTCGGCCAGCCGGAGGAAATTGCGGGCTTGATCATTTACCTCGCGTCCGACGAGGCGGCGTTCGTCAACGGCGCCAACATCTCGATCAACGGCGGCCAACACATGTATTAGCGGTTGCGACAGCGGCGGACGATTGCTCGACACCAAAAAAAAGCCCCGATGGGTAAATTCATCGGGGCTAACCTTTGATATAAGGCGAACCTTATATAAAGGGGGAGGAGCCTTCATAGCGGTGCTGTGGTCATGCGCGAGCCAGCGGCTCAGCACTTGATCACAACAAACTAAATCCTTATCGGCCTGCTCGAAACTAAGTTAAGAACCTGTTTTAAGTTAATTGCGTAAAATCTGTATTTGTTCACTGCCGCACGCAGTGTTGTGCTGGTCAACAACTGCAGTGACTTGATGCGTGACGTTTAGTTCCGTTCCGTTACCGCAGTCGCAACATTACTTGTGCATTGCGGAAGGGAAAAGCGTAGAAGGTTAAGCAACGCTTGTCAACCTCTATGTACGGCGACGCACCAAAAAGGCTTTGCGTTTAGTTTTCAACTGTTTAAACTTAACGGTTGGTAGGTTCGCCTGCGTTGGTATAAGTCAATACAGTCAATGCGTTGCAGTACAAAAGGGAGTGTGGGAGCATGAGTGAAGAAAGCCGGCTTATCAAAAAATACCCGAATCGGCGCCTGTATGACACGGCCACCAGCAGCTACATCACGTTAGCTGACGTGAAGAAACTAGTGCTCCAGCAGGTCGTCTTCAGAGTCGTCGACGCCAAGAGCAGCGAGGACCTGACGCGCAGCATTCTGTTGCAGATCATTTTGGAAGAAGAAGGCGCCGGCGCCCCGATGTTTTCGTCGGACATGCTCTCCCACATCATTCGGTTCTACGGCAACGCTATGCAGGGCATGATGGGGACGTACCTGGAGAAAAACATCCAGACCTTCATGGAA
>JBBRGM010000296.1:0-6027 GCA_038240725.1 Burkholderiales bacterium
GTGCCGGGTTCGCAGCAGCGCCACGCCAGCTCGGGCCGATGATCGCCATGCGTTGCGATGCTGTACACCGATTCATCTCCCAGGCGTGCGCGCAGATGCTCGATGATGAGCCAGCGCTGCTCGTCGGGCAGGCGATCTTCCGGAAACAGCGAGAGATTGCGCGAATCGAGCGGGCGCGCCTCAGTGGTTTCCAGGGTGATTGCTTCGACCCGATCAGGCAAGGTGATGGTGCCGAGCCGTTCTCGCAGCAGGCGAGAAATACGCTGCGCATCGCGGCTGGGCACCGAGAGTCCCAGCACAACGGCGGTGGGTTTGCGATCTTCATGATGCAAGGTGAGCTTGAGTCGCGTGATGCCCGCCTGCTTCATACATAGAAAACCGGTCAGCTCTTGAATCAACCGATTGGCGGCAAACAGCAAAGGCTCGGTGTTGTGCACTGGCGCCGGCAGCACCAGCTTCGATTTATAGCGTGAAGGTGCGATCCAGGGCGTAACCGGATCGGGCAAGCGGCCCAGCGCGCGGTCCATTTCATCGATCAGTGCTTGACCGAAGCGGCGCGCTACGCCGTCGCGCGGAAGCTGCAGACATTCTCCCAGCGTGTGCACGCCCATGATGTCGAGCATGCGCACCGTTTCTGCAGACTGCTGCAGTAGAGAAAGCGGAATACCATGCAGCGCTTTTTCCAACGCTGCGCTGTCGGTGATCGTCGAACCCATGCCGCTGCGAGCCAGCAGACGTGCTGCGGTCGGCGTCGGAGCAAGGGCGAGTGCCGCCGTGTAGCCGATCTGATCGACCTCTTCGGCCAGACGCAGCAGAAGCGTCTGTAAGCCACCGAACAACCGCTGGCTGCCCTGGATTTCCAACAGCAGCGCATCGGGCCGCAACAGACTTACGGTCGAAGTAAATTGACCGGCCCAAGCGGCAGCGCCTTCCAGTGCGCGCTGTTCTGCGGCGGTGTCGCGCACGCGCTCGATCAGCTCAGGCGCCAATGCAATCGCTGCGGATACCGTCATGCCCGGCGCGATGCCCTGGCGGCGCGCCGCCGGATTACAAGAAACGATATGCGGACGATTGCCGCCGCTGGTGATAACGGCTGCACCGAGCGGCGCTGGATCGGACGGAGACTGGCTCTGCGCAGGCGTCCCCCGCAGCATCAGCTGCAGAGAGAAGTCGGGAAAATATAAACAAGCCCAGAGCATGATGAATGCAGACGGCGAAAGATGAGTAATGAATGTTGATGTTCGGCGGAAGCGTAAGAATCAAGTTAGACATGCCGGTGGACACGATCGAACAGAACAACTTGCCTCGTGAAATACGCCTGCGTGACGAGACGTTTCGCTACGGCGCTCGCTTCGACCACGCGCTACACCGGATCACTCGCTAGACCAGGCCATATCGCACACGTCGCGCCCGGGCCAGATTGAATGTGGTCAATGGCGCCACGGCAACACCGTTGTGCTCGCGCGAACCGGTCTTCAGCGATAAAGGCGGTGCCCAGCCGCCGCCACGCCGTTTGAGAATCTGCACCTCCACGCCATCGCGGCTGGAAGACAACTGAATACGCAGCGGTGCAGGCGAAGGATGTGCCGCGTTGCGCGTCGAGCCGAACACCACGCCGAAGCTCTTGCTCTCTTCAGCCGCCAGCTGCAAGCGACGCAACGCGGGCTGCGAGGTCGAGCCGGGCCAAGCCAACACAGCCGCACAACTACCGCAGCGTAAACAGCGCTCAGCGGCCCACAAGCTCTCGCTGTCCGAGCGCGTTTTCACGACCACCAGACGCGCGAGATTCACGCCGAGCGATGCGAAGCCGGGCGCATAAGGCTGATACGGGGGACCCACCAGAACCAGCCATTTTTCTTCCTGCGAAAGATGCGCCAGCGCCGGCACCAGCAGATGCATCTCGCCGATGCCATGACGAGCGATCATCAATTCGGTGATTGCAGCGCGCGGCCAGCCGCCCCCGGGGAGTTGCGCATCGAGCTCGCCGAAGCCGGTGGGAATGCTGTTCACCGCAACCTTGGCGTATTGATCGCCGCGCCAGATGGCAGGGTTCTGCAAAACGACATCCAGCGAGGCAGACATGATTTCTGCGGGATTTTCCGTGGATTCGATTGCAGCTTCTGCGCATCTGGTGTGTTGCGGCAAGCCGAAGCTCAGCCCATCGGCATCTCAGCTTTCTGCGGTGCCGTGCTGTTGGCGCCGAGCGGATAACGAAGCTTGGATTGCGTAGCCGGAATTTTTTCCAGCCGCACCAGCCGCGCTTCCACTGCCCAGCGGCTGCGCTGATATTCTTCAGCCAGCGATTCGATCGTTCTGCCGGCATCGAAACCTTGCGCGAGCCGCAGATCTTCTTCCTGCGACCAGGGTCGCCCGGCATTCGCGGGTGCGGCTTTTTTCGCGGAAGCCGATTTCGTTTGTTGAGATTTTTCCGGGAAGGTTTTTTCTTGCTGGAATTTTTCCGGAGTTCTCGCCGCGTCAGTTTTTGCTGCGGCCACGGACTGGTCAGGCGAGACCGTGATTCCGGTGACGAAGCCTTGCGGTATCGGCACGCCTGCAGCAGGTGCGCTTAATGATTGGATAGCTACGAAAAGAGCACGCACAGTGTCGGCGCGCTGATACGGACTGTCGATCGGAAACTGTTCTCCAGTGGCAGGGTCGATGCCATCCGCCAGGGCTTGCAGAAGCTTTGCTGCGTGTTGTCGTTCCATGATTGTCGTCTCTGTGGTGCTGCTGTATATCTCAGTTACGCGCGATGCTTGACGCGTAACCCCATTTCCGGGGGATCGATAGTTACCGCGATGCTTACGACGATTTACTGCGAGACTTGCCACGCTTCTCAATCGCAACGCCTGCTCCATGATGTTCCTGACGCGATTGCCTGACCGTAATTTCCTGTCGCGATTTTCCCTTACGTTTCTCTGCCGTAATTCTTACAGGGACTTGCCATTCCTGATGATGCCGACGCCGATCCCTTCGATGGCGAACGCATCGCGCTTCAAGTCCACCGAGATCGGTTCGAAATCCGGATTTTCCGGCAACAGCTGAACCTGACTGCCTTGCCGCTTGAGGCGTTTGACGGTGACTTCGTTGCCGAGCCGCGCGACCACGATTTGCCCTGAGCGTGCTTCCGTCGAACGGTGCACCGCGAGCAGGTCGCCATCCAGGATGCCGGCGTCTCGCATGCTCATGCCGCGTACTTTCAATAGATAGTCGGCGCGCGGTTTGAACAGGGCGGTGTCGATTTGGTAGCGGCCTTGTATATGTTGTTCGGCCAGGATCGGGCTGCCCGCAGCCACCCGGCCCACGATCGGGATGCCGACCTCTTCGAGCAGGCGAAGACCGCGCGAGGCACCCGGCAGCATTTCGATGTAGCCCTTGCGCTCAAGCGCTCGCAAGTGGTCTTCCGCGGCGTTGGGTGAACGAAAACCCAGCTTCCGCGCGATCTCGGCGCGGGTGGGCGGAAAGCCGGTTGCCTGCAGGAAATCCGCAATCATCTGCAGCACCTCGGCTTGGCGGGACGTCAGTTCTTCGTTGGGCATATCTGTGATTATATACAGTAGTGGTCGATTGGCAAGGGGCGCGCAAAAAATCCGCCGAAGCGAGGTGTCACTTGCATACGTCATGTCGCGCACGCGATCGGTGCGCCGGCCGTATCCGCCCGCACTGGACCGGTGCGAGAGTCTCTCCGCCCGCTCGTTATCGGCCGCGTTTCGATTGCATCATTCAAGCGCAACAGCATGAACGCATAACGAAAACATCCGATCGATCACGCACAAAATTCCATCGGCACGCTTGTTGCGAAAGCGCTGCACCGTACCAGGAGGAGGTCGCTTCCACTCTTGCATCGAATCTTTTCGTCTCGGGGAAGCGAGCCTGGCGTGCATCTGTATTTCCGTCAACTGACAGGGGGTTTCTCTAAATGCAAAGACGTCAATTTCTCAAGACCACGGCTGGACTGGCTGCTGCTGCCGGCGTAGCGCCGTGGTCTTCCAATATATTCGCGCAAGACAAATCGCCCATCAAGATCGGCGTTCTGCATTCGCTCTCCGGCACCATGGCCATCAGCGAGACAGCGTTGAAGAACACCGCGCTGATGACCTTCGAAGAAATCAACGCGAAGGGCGGCGTCATGGGCCGCATGATCGAGCCGGTGGTTGTCGACCCGGCTTCCAACTGGCCGCTGTTCGCAGAAAAAGCGCGCCAGCTCATTACTCAAGATAAAGTTTCCGCGGTGTTCGGCTGCTGGACTTCGGTGTCGCGCAAATCGGTGCTGCCGGTGTTCGAAGAACTGAATGGACTGCTGTTCTATCCGGTGCAGTACGAAGGCGAAGAGTTGTCGCAGAACGTGTTCTACACGGGCGCAGCACCCAATCAGCAGGCCATTCCCGCCGTCGAATATCTGATGAGCGAAGACGGCGGCGGCGCCAAGCGCTGGTTCCTGCTCGGTACCGACTATGTTTACCCGCGCACGACCAACAAGATCTTGCGCGCATTCCTGAAGTCGAAGGGCGTTGCCGAAAAAGACATCGAAGAAATCTACACGCCGTTCGGTCACAGCGACTATCAACCCATCGTCGCCAACGTGAATAAGTTCGCCGCCGGCGGCAAGACGGCAGTGGTCTCTACCATCAACGGCGATTCCAACGTGCCTTTCTATAAGGAGCTCGGCAATCAGGGCTTGAAGGCAACCGACGTACCGGTGGTCGCATTCTCGGTCGGCGAAGAAGAGTTGCGCGGTATCGACACCAAGCCGCTGCTCGGTCATCTGGCCGCATGGAACTACTTCATGTCGGTGAAGAATCCGCAGAACGATGCGTTCATCAAGTTGTACAAAGACTGGGCCAAGAAAAACAGCGTAGCCAACCTCGATACAGTGGTTACCAACGATCCGATGGAAGCGACTTACGTCGGCATTCACATGTGGAAGCAGGCTGTCGAGAAAGCCAAGTCGACCGAAGTCGACAAGGTGCGCAAAGCCATGGGCGGTCAGACGTTCAAGGCGCCGTGCGGCTTCACCTTGAAGATGGATGAAACCAATCATCATCTGCACAAGCCGGTCATGATCGGCGAGATCGGTGCCGACGGTCAGTTCAACGTGGTTTGGAAGACCAAAGGTCCGATCCGCGCGCAACCGTGGAGCCCGTACATTCCAGGCAACGATAAGAAACCGAAGGTGTAACTACCCGGGTCGGCCGCGAGGCCGACCCTTTTTCGCAGCTGGGTAAAAACACCCGTCTGTCGCGTGTTGCGTAGACACGCGGCGAATCATTCCACCTGGGACTCATCCGGTGAAGCTTGCATCGACCTCGGCGCCGCGTGTGATGCTGGCAGTGTTGCTCGTGCTTCTTGCCTGTGCTCGTACTGCCTGGGCGCTCGACGCGCAGGTCGTGCAGAAGCTGGCAGGCGATGGCTCCGCGAAACTCGAAGCGATCGGTGCGCTCGCCAGTGCGGCGGATCCCGACGCGCTGCCGGTGCTGACGGCCTTGCGCGACGGCACGTTGAAAGTCACGCCCGATGGCCGTGTGCTCATTGTCGATAAGAACACCGCAAAAGACGCGGCAACCGGCCAGGCGCTACCCGAATTACCCGCCGAGCTCGAAACGATCGGCATCAACAACAGGCTGCGCGGCGCGCTGGATTCCGCTTTGTCTGCGTTCGCCTTGTTCTCGACCGATCGCCAGGTTCGACTGAACGCGGCGCGCGGCATGGAGAACTCGACTTCCGACACGCTGTTGCCGATGCTGAACCGTGCGTTTGCAACCGAAGCCGATCCGCAGATCCGCCCGATACTGGAACAAACCCAGGCCGGCATGTATGTGCGATCGAGCGACCCCAAGCGCCGTCTCGAAGCCATCAAGGTGCTGGGAAAAAGCAATCAGCAACGAACCAAAACGCTGTTGCTGCCGATATTGGAAAAAGATGCGAACGGGCAGTTCGTCGAACCCGACAAGGCCGTGCGCGATGAAGCAGAGGCGGGCATCAATGCGATCGATCGGCGCGTAACCTTCAGCGTTTACGCTGGCCGCT
>JBBRGM010000297.1:0-6021 GCA_038240725.1 Burkholderiales bacterium
CCGACTGGATTTCGCAACGACCCGGTTGGGTTTCGCAACGGATGGGGCGGCTCCGATTTAAGTCTACTTGGCATTCATCAGTGCCACAGTCGTGTCGAGCATGCGATTGCTGAAGCCCCATTCGTTGTCATACCAAGCCGATACTTTTACCAACGTGCCTTCAGCGACCTTGGTCAAGGTCGAATCGAACGTGCTCGAATGCGGATCGTGGTTAAAGTCGATCGAGACGGTCGGCTCGGTGTTGTAGGCGAGAATCCCTTTGAGCTCGCCTTCCGACGCCGCTTTCAGCACACCGTTTACTTCTTCAACCGTCGTCGGACGCTTGGCGATGAAGCTCAGATCGACCAGCGATACGTTGATCGTCGGTACCCGGATCGCATAGCCATCGAGCTTGCCCGCGAGCTCCGGCAGTACCAGACCAACGGCCGCGGCGGCGCCGGTCTTGGTCGGGATCTGCGACATCGTTGCCGAGCGCGCGCGGCGCAGATCTTCGTGATACACGTCGGTCAACACCTGGTCGTTGGTGTAGGCGTGGATCGTCGTCATTAGACCGGCCACTACGCCGATCTTGTCATTCAGCGGCTTGACCAGCGGGGCGAGACAATTGGTCGTGCACGATGCGTTCGAGATCACCGTGTGGCTGCTCTTCAGCACGTTGTGATTGACGCCGTAGACGATGGTCGCATCGACGTCTTTGCCGCCCGGCGCCGAGATGATCACTTTTTTGGCGCCGCCTTTCAGGTGCGCCGATGCTTTTTCCTTGCTGGTGAAAAAGCCGGTGCACTCGAGCACGACGTCGACGCCCAGATCTTTCCAGGGCAACTGCGCTGGGTCGCGCTGCGCGAGCACTTTGATGAGGTCGCCGTTGACGACCATGCTGTCGCCATCGACTTTGACGGTGCCCTTGAACTTGCCGTGCACGGTGTCGTAGCGCGTCAAGTGAGCGTTGGTCTCGGGGCTGCCGAGATCGTTGACCGCCACGATCTGGATTTCTTGGGTGCGGCCCGATTCGTACAGCGCGCGGAGGATGTTGCGGCCGATCCGGCCGTAGCCGTTGATGGCGATTTTTATGGTCATGGGAGCCGCTCCAGAGAGATGGAAGAAAGAGCCTGGGGAAAATCGATTCTACCGCAGCGCAACGGGATGCGCCGCTGGGTCTTGGCCTGCGAACGCGCAGGCAATCTACGTGGCATCGGCGGCGAGCGCGACCGCAAGGCCGCGCAGGGCAGGATTCTCGGCTTGGATGATCCATGCGGGCACCTCGGACAGATATTTCGAGAAACGGCCCTTGTGCTCGAAGCGTTTGCGGAAATTCGATTGCGCGAAGTAGTCGCCTAGCCTCGGGATAATGCCCCCGCCGATGTACACGCCACCGCGCGCGCCCAAGGTCAGCACGAGATTCGCAGCCGCCGTGCCGAACACGCTGCAGAACATCGCCAGCGCTTCCGCGCATTGCGGATCGGTGTTGCCCAGACCCGCTTGCGTCACGTGCTCCGGCTTCAGCGCCTTCGCGACGCAGTGATCCAGCGTGCATAACGCCTCGTACAGCGCCACCAGTCCCGGTCCACTGGCAATGCGCTCGAACGAAACATGCCCATAGCGATCGCGCAATACCCGCAGCACGCCGTCTTCGCGCTCGTCCATCGGACTGAAGGCTGTATGTCCGCCTTCGCCCTCGATAGCCAGCCATCGCTGTCCGTGACGCATAAGACCCGATACGCCTAAGCCGGTACCGGCACCGATCAGCGCCAGCGGCGCGCCGTCTACGCTTTGTTTGCCGCCGATCTGCATCAGCTCATCCGCGCGCAGCAGCGGTAACGACAGCGCGAGCGCGGTGAAGTCGTTGATCACGAGCAGGCGTTCAAGGTCGAGTGAGCGCCGCGTCTGCTCGATGGAAAACGCCCACGGGCTGTTAGTGAGCTTGATGAAATCGCTGGTGATCGCGGTCGCCACGTCGAACGCCGCGTGCGTGACGCCTTGCACATCGACCATTTCGAAGTAACGGCGTGCGGCCTGATGCAACCCGTCGAAATCCGCGCACAGCAGCGTGTGCTCCTGCGCCGGCTCGCTCGAGCCGACGGGCAGCAACGCGAAGCGAACGTTGGTGCCGCCGATGTCCGCGACCAGGCGCGGAGCGGGATCGGATGGGCGCACGGCAATTCTCTCAGGCGTGCAGGATGCGGGTTGCGGTGGCGACGACGTTGTCTACGGTGAAGCCGAAGTACTTGAACAATTCGGGCGCCGGTGCGGATTCGCCGAAGCGGTCGATCGCAACCACGCCGCCGTCGAGCCCGATATATTTGCGCCAGAAGTCGCCGAGCCCCGCCTCGATGGCAACGCGCTTCACGTTGGGCGTGAGCACGCTGTTGCGGTACGCCTCGTCCTGCCGATCGAACACGTTGGTGGACGGCATCGATACCACGCGCGCAGCGATACCTTGGGTTTGTAATTGCTGGCGCGCCTGCATCGCCAGATCCAGCTCGGAACCGGTCGCGATCAATATTATTTTCGCGGACGGCGCGTCTGCCAGCACATATCCGCCGCGCTTGATCGCATCGATCTGCTCCGCGGTGCGCTGCTGAAACGTGACGTTCTGGCGCGACAGCAACAGCGACGTCGGACCGTCGCGCCGCTCGACCGCGGCGATCCACGCCACTGCGGTTTCGGTAGTATCGCCGGGCCGCCACACGTCCATGTGCGGGATGTAGCGCAGCGCCGCCGCGTGCTCGATCGGTTGGTGCGTGGGCCCGTCTTCGCCGAGTCCGATGGAATCGTGCGTGTAGACGAAGATGCTGCCGGCGTGCATCAGCGCCGCCATGCGCAGCGCGTTGCGCGCATAGTCCGAGAAGGTCATGAACGTTCCGCCGAATGCAACCAGGCCGCCATGCATGGTCATCCCGTTCATGATCGCGGACATCGCGAATTCGCGGACGCCGTAATAGATGTAGTTGCCCCCGCCGGTACGCTGCAACGGCTTGGCTTGCGGCCATAAGGTTAGATTGGAGGGCGCCAGATCGGCGGAGCCGCCGATCAGTTCCGGCAATACCGCCGCCAGCGCTTCGATGCAATTCTGCGATGCCTTTCGCGTCGCGATCGTTTCTGCTTTCTTTACGACCGCGGCGACGAACGATTCGCAGTGCGCACGCCAAGCCGTCGGCATCGCGCTCTGCATGCGGCGCTTGAATTCCGCACCCAAGTCGGGGAACTGTGCCGTGTAGCGATCGAGCATTTTCTGCCAGTCGGCTTCCAGCGCGGCGCCGCGTTTGCGCGCATCCCAGCCGGCGTAGATGTCCGCCGGGATCTCGAACGCGGGATAGTTCCAGCCGAGCGATTCGCGTGCAGCGGCGACTTCTTTGTCTCCCAGCGCAGAGCCGTGTGCCGCGCCGGTGTTCTGCTTATGCGGCGCGCCTTTGCCGATGATCGTTTTGCAGCAGATCAAGGTCGGACGCTCTGTCTGCGTTTTGGCCGACTGCACGGCAGCGTCCACCGCGTCGAAGTTGTGGCCATCGACGTTGGCAATCACGTTCCAGCCGTAAGCTTCGAAGCGCTTCGGCGTGTCGTCGGTGAACCAGTTTTCGATCGATGCTTTTTCCGAGTCGATGGAAATCCGATTGTCGTCGTAGATCGCGATCAGCTTCGACAAACCGAGCGTCCCCGCCAGTGACGCGGCCTCGTGCGAAATGCCTTCCATCATGCAGCCGTCGCCCATGAAGACGTAGGTGTGATGGTCGACCAAATCGAACCCGGGACGATTGAACTCGGCGCCCAGCACCCGCTCCGATATCGCCATGCCGACAGCGTTGGCGAAACCTTGTCCGAGCGGTCCAGTGGTGACCTCGATACCCGGCGTGACGCCGTGCTCGGGGTGGCCCGGCGTTTTCGAGCCGAGCTGACGAAACTTTTCCAGCTCGCTCATCGGTAGATCGAAACCGGTGAGATGCAGCAGCGCGTACTGCAGCATCGAGCCGTGGCCGTTCGACAAGATGAAACGGTCGCGTGCCGGCCAGCTCGGATTGTGTGGATTGAAACGCAGATGATGGTTCCAAAGCACCTCGGCGATGTCGGCCATTCCCATCGGCATGCCGGGATGTCCGGAATTGGCTTTCTGTACGGCGTCCATCGCAAGAGCGCGGATGGCGTTGGCGAGATCTTGTCGAGTGGCCATGTTGATTCGCGGTCCGAAATAGTAAGGGCGTGGGGAAGCGGTAAATTATAACCGCACGAATGTGAGCGTCGCGACGGCGCCCGGCGTTCGCATTGCGCTTACAGCTCCCGGCGTGGAGGCTTGATGCCGAGCTGCTTCAATTTGCGGTACAGATGCGTGCGCTCCAATCCAACGCGCTCGGCGACGCGGCTCATGTTCGCGTTCTCGCGCGTGATGTGATATTCGAAATACACACGCTCGAACGCATCGCGTGCTTCGCGCAGGCCGAGATCGAGCGGCAGCGTGCCAAGCGCGTGCCCGGGCGGCACGTCCTGCCGGGTCAGCGCGTTGCCGACATCGCTCGCGCCGATTTCATTGTTGAGCGCAAGCAGCGCGGTCGATTTCACCACGTTCTCGAGCTCGGCGAGATTGCCCGGCCAGTCGTATACGCGCAGCGCATTGAGTGCTGCCGTGCTAAGACTTCGCGACGGCACTTCCTTGGCTTCGATGCAGCGCTCCAAGATCAACTTGGCGAGCTCCGGTACGTCTTCGGGATGCTCGTGCAGGCTCGGCACGCGAAGTTGGATAGGACTGATCGCCGAATACAGCCGCGCATCGAAACTGCCATCCGCGACCAGGCGCGCAAGCGGCTTCGAGGTCGAGCAGATCAGGCGCGTGTGATAGCGCTCGAGATGGCCCATCTGCTCGAGCAGATTGCGCTGCTGCTGCAAGGTAAGCTCGCTGATCCCGTGCAGATACAGCGTGCCCTCGGCAGCCTGGCTGATGATCGTGTTTGCCTTATCGTCCAGTACCGCGAAATTGTCGGGTGCGATCCACGGCGTGTTCGGATGATGCAGAAAGCGCGCGCACAGCGTTTTGCCGACGCCCGGCTCGCCGGTGAGCAGCATCGCGGTCTTGAGATTTTTCACCGTCTCTAGTCGCTGGCGCAGATCGGCGATCAGCGGCGCCTTGCCGAGATAGGCCATGTTGAGCGAGGGCTGCGACGCCGGCGGCGGTGTACGCAGCGCCTGACCCACCGTGGTCAGGAGCTTGCGCAGTGCAATTGGTTTTTCCAGGAATCCATATGCGCCGATGCGCGTCGCCTCGACCGCAGTGTCGATGGTGCCGTGGCCGGACATCATCACGACCGGCATGGTGAGCTGGCCGTTGGTGGCCCATTCTTTCAGCAGCGAGATGCCATCGGTATCGGGCATCCAGATGTCGAGCAGTACCAGATCCGGACGGCCGCGGCTGCGCACCATGCGAGCTTCGCCGGCATTTTCCGCGAGGCGCACTTGATGGCCTTCATCGCGTAAGATTTCCGACAGCAATTCGCGAATTCCGACTTCGTCGTCTACGACTAGAATCTGACTCATTTGTTATCCGACCTTGAGGCTGGTCTGCTGTAGATCCGCGCGCCGATTATCCGGCGCGGGCGGCAATACGATGGAGATCTCTGCACCGGCAGAATCGACGTTGCGGATCTCGATAATTCCGCTGTGCTCCTCGACGATCTTCTTCACGATCGCGAGGCCGAGACCGGTGCCGCGTGCCTTGGTGGTGACGTAGGGTTCGAATACGCGGGCCATGATATCGGCGGGAAATCCGCTGCCGTTATCCCGGACCGTGAGACGCGCGGCGCCGTTCGCATTGTCCGTCCGGATCACGATGTGCGGCTCGCCTACTTCTGCGACCGCCTGTTCCGCGTTCTGCAGAAGGTTGTGGATCACCTGCCGCAGCCGCGCCGGATCGCCCATCACCCAGGGCAGCGCTTCGTCGATATCCAAAACCATCCCGCGGCCGTGCGATTCGTACAGCGCGAGCACTTCGCGAATGACACGATTGAGGTCGAGCGGCTCGAGCTGCACTTCAGGCGA
>JBBRGM010000298.1:0-6006 GCA_038240725.1 Burkholderiales bacterium
CCCACAGAACGAAGCCACCGGACGGCCGCGTGATCCTTGTGCCGGCAGGGAAGAACTCGGCGATTGCGTCGGTGGTCTTTTGCACTTGCCGTGCGAAGCCCGCGCGCAACTTACGCATGTGGTGATCGTAGCCGCCATCGGCAATGAACTCTGCGATAGCGGCCTGCGGCAACTCCGGCGTCGACACCGAGTTGATGAATTTTAGCATCGCCATTTCGCTGTATCTGCGTCCCGGCGCAACCCAGCCGACTCGCAAGCCGGGTGAAACTGTTTTGGTGAACGACGAGCATAGAATTACGTTGCCCGATCGGTCCCAGGCTTTGGCTGCGCGCGGCCGCGGATCGGAGAAGTGGATTTCCCCGTAGATGTCGTCTTCGATCAATGTCACGTCTCGTGCTTCCAGCAACTGCACGAGATGCGCCTTGTTCTCATCGGACATCAGCCCGCCGAGTGGATTCTGAAAATTCGGCATGGCAATCACCGCCTTCACCGCGCCGGGTTTTTGCGTCGCCAGGTCGAGCGCATCCAAAGAAATTCCATCTCGCGGATGCGTCGGAATTTCTAACGCTTTCATGCCTAGGCTTTCGATGATCTGCAGTAGCGTGAAGTAGGTGGGCGATTCCAGCGCAATGGTGTCGCCCGGCTGCGCGACGGCACGCAACGCGAGATTGATCGCCTCTATGCATCCATTCGTAACGATGATTTCATCGGGGCTGAGATGGCAGCCGAAATCGAGGGAGCGTCTCGCGATCATCGTTCGCAATCGAGCGTTGCCGGGCGACATTCCATAAGCGCCGAGCAGATCTGGATTGCGGCGCGCTTCTCGTTGAGCCAAGCGCATCAACTTATCGTTCGGGAACAAGCGCCCGTTCGGACAGGCAGCGCCAAGCGGTACGACTTCGCTGTCCCGCATCGATTCCAGAACTTCCATCACCAGTTGATTTACGCCGACGAAACGAGGCGCGGTTGGCGGTTTAGACGTAGCGGGTTCGGCGAGCCGGCTTGGTTTGGAAAGTACAAAGTAGCCCGACTTCGGACGCGCTTCGATCAATCGCTGATTTTCGAGATGGCGGTAGGCCTGGACGGCGGTTGCGATGCTGACGCGATGCTGCGTCGAGAGGCGTCGGACCGACGGCAGCCGATCGCCGGCTTTCAGCGCGCCCGCCTGAATCGCCTCGGCAACGCCGGCAGCCAGATGTTCGTATAAGTGATTGGTAGAGTTCATTTGATGAATGCTGCTTCAACCAGCAGCGGATGAGTAGGTACAGCGCTGACGGATGGGACCGGCACAGGTGAAATTACGACGTAACTGTACCGGATCACATGCCGGGGTGCTATGTCTGTAACGGTCCCGCAGGTCTCGCTAGACTGCGGCATATGAAGACCCAACCGACAACTGCCATTTACGACTTGCTTCCGGACGGCTCGATAACGCTAGAGCGGGGTGCTCAGATCCATCTCACCTGTATGTCTGGCGTTCTATGGATTACCCGCGAAGGGAATCTTGTAGACCAGTTTTTGCGTGCAGGGGAATCATGCGAAGTCACCGCAGCCGGGATGACTCTGATCAGCGCGCTCGAACGCGCGCGTGCATCGATATGGGAAGAGCCGGAGTTAAAGCGTCGGTCTTTCCAGACGTTGACGATCTTGCGAAGGCTAATCTGAGCTACGCTCCGGTAGGTGCGGACTGCAGCGGTCGCGAGTAAAAATTAACGGTAGTGCGCGAGCGAAGCAGGCCCACGCTGTTTACCGCGCTAAGCGAAGTCCGGAGAACTGCCAGCGATCGGGCGGATAGAAGAAGTTTCGGTAGCTGGCGCGAATATGCGAACGAGGTGTCGCGCAGGAACCGCCGCGCAGAACCATCTGACTCACCATGAATTTTCCGTTGTATTCGCCTAGGCTGCCAGGGAGCGGCTGGAATCCCGGATACGGCAGATAGCTGCTCAGGGTCCACTCCCAGACATCGCCGTACATCTGATGAGAGCCATCGTCTCTAGAGGCGGGCTGTAGAAGCCCGCTCTCGAGAAAGTTTCCCTGCACTGGCAGCGCGGCCGCGGCGATCTCCCATTCGAATTCGGTTGGAAGGCGCTTGCCGGCCCAGCGCGCAAACGCGTCGGCTTCGAAGTAGCTCACATGGCAAACGGGTTGTGCATCATCGACCCGCTGGAGACCTGCCAGTGTCATATTCCACCACTCACCGCCGTCTTGCTCCCAGTAGAGAGGGCATTGCCAGTAGGCATCTTTTACTTTTTTCCAACCATCAGCCAACCACAATGCAGCATCACTGTAGCCGCCCGCTGCGATGAATTCTTTGAACTCGCCATTGGTGACCGGCCGAGACGCCAACGAGAACTCGCCGACGTACACGCGGTGTCGCGGCGTTTCGTTATCGAAGGCAAACGAACCACCCTCACTGCCCACCTCGTGCATTCCCGCCGGAAATTCGCGCCACTGCGCGGGACTCGACGCAACAACGGATTGCGGCGTGCGCGCTTGATATGCAGGGCGAATAGGATTGAGCGCGAGGAGGTTTTTGATGTCCGTTACCAGCAGCTCTTGATGTTGCTGCTCGTGGTGCAGTCCTAAGACGGTGCGCTCGATGCCGGATGCATCGCCGCTGCGACTGACTTGCGCGATCAGTGCCGCCATGCTTTCGTCGACATGCGCGCGATATCGATAAACATCCTCGACGGTGGGACGCGACAATAGCCCCCTCAGCGGACGCGGAAGAAACGTGCCGACGGTTTCATAGTAAGAGTTGAACAAGTATCCGTACTGCGGGTCGTAGACGCGATAGCCGGACAGCAGCGGCGTCAACAAAAAATTCTCAAAGAACCAGGTCGTATGCGCCAAATGCCATTTCGCAGGACTGCATTCGGGTGCGCTCTGTATGACGTAGTCTTCAGTCACGAGCGGATGACACAGCGCCGTCGTTTGTCGCCGAACCGCGTTAAAGCGAGACAGCAAGTTGTCAGTATCGATACGGGCAATGTTCGTAGATGTCGCAGGCGCGTTCATTTAAGCTCCATCGTCGGACCGAGAGATCGCCAGGCTGGGCCGCTATCCGCGGCGTGTGCACAGTTGTGCGATCATGGACCGACTGTCAATGCCGAGTGAATCAATCGCTCAGCTTATGGTCAATAACCGAGCAGCGACAGCCTCGTGGATGAAGACCGTCTTCGACGCGGTGTCTGTCAGACAAAATCCTAAATAAGGGGGCCGACTTGAGTTCATCCGCTCGCGTTGCTCGTAACATTACGCCACGAAATCTCTGGTTGATCGATCTTGCGCCCCGCGTCGAATCGATCCAGCGCGAAGTCATTCAAGGCTTGAGCCAGACGCGCAAACAGCTACCGCCCAAGTTGTTCTACGACCACCGCGGCGCGGAGTTGTTTAACGCCATTTGCGCCACTCCAGCCTATTATCCCACGCGAACCGAGAATGAAATCCTGCGCCACGCCGCGCCGGAAATCGCGCAGAGCGTGGGAGAAGGCGCCAGCATAATTGAGTTCGGAGCAGGCGAGATGGAGAAGATTCGCCTGTTGCTGCCGAGCCTGCATCCGAGCATGTATGCGGGCATCGATATCTCGCGGGATCAGCTGTTGCGAACCAGTGCATCGCTTGCGATCGATTATCCCTGGCTGTCGGTGCTGGCGGTTGTCGGCGACTACTACAGCGAGCTCGAAGCAGAGCTGAAGTTGCCTGCAGAGGTTCGTCGGATTGTATTCTTTCCCGGGTCGACAATCGGTAACTTCGAACCCGGTCAAGCGCGCGAATTTCTGCATCGCGTGCGTGCTCTGGTCGGTAGCGAAGGCGGCTTGCTGAT
The DNA here is from genome assembly GCA_038240725.1 of Burkholderiales bacterium. GTDB lineage: Bacteria > Pseudomonadota > Gammaproteobacteria > Burkholderiales > SHXO01 > SHXO01. The sequence continues at coordinate 3,827 of JBBRGM010000298.1, forward strand.
CGGTGTCGATCTGCAAAAACCGGTCGATATTCTCACGCTCGCCTATAACGATCCGGAAGGTCAGACCGCAGCGTTCAATCTCAACGTGCTTACCAGGTTGAATCGCGAGCTCGGTGCGGATTTCGATCTGTCTGCGTTCGCGCACGAAGCGATCTACAATTCGCACAGCAATCGAATCGAGATGCACCTGCGCAGTCTGCGTGCGCAGCAGGTCGGCATTGCGGAGCATGTATTCGCATTTGCGCGAAACGAAACGATTCACACCGAGAGCTCCTACAAGTACACGCCTGAGAGTTTCACCAGCCTGGCGCGCGACGCGGGCTTCTCGGCGTCACGCATGTGGAGCGATCCGGACCGATTTTTCGGCGTATTCTTTGTGCATAACTAGTGCCTTTGCAGTATTGGCCGACATTCGCGTCTGTCGCACGCTAGAATGCACGCCGGTTAACGCAGCGACGGCACAATCGGGGGAGTCGCAAGCGCGCTATCGCGCCCCGATTTTGTGCAGCCGGGCCCAGGGGAGCGCGAACGATGCGGCTTTGTACGTTGAGATTGGAAGGCCGGGAGGTGGCGGCGGTGGTAACCGACGCGGGCATAGTACCGATCGATCAAATAAATGCTTATCTCGGTCGGGCCTGGCCCACCGATGTTCTCAGCCTGGTACGCCAGGGCTTGTCGCCCATCCTGCAGCGCGATGCAGAGCACACGCCGGGTGCGCTGCCACCCGCTGCGGTCGCTTACGGCCCGCTGTATCGCCACCCGCGCAAAATCTGGGGAATCGGCCTCAACTATAAAGATCACGCCGCGGATTTGAACGCGCCGTACCCGACCGAGCCGGCGTCTTTCATGAAGGGAGACAACACGATCATCGGGCCGGGCGATTCGATCGATCTACCGCCGGAATCGGAGCGCGTTACGGCGGAGGCAGAGCTTGGTGTGATCATCGGCCGTGAGTGCCGTTTCCTGCAAGAGGACGAGGTGCCCGCGTACATTGCGGGTTATTGCCTCGTGCTCGATATGACCGCCGAAGATATATTGCAGCGCAATCCTCGCTTCCTCACGCGCTCGAAAAATTTCGATACGTTCTTGTCGTTCGGCCCTGAGCTCATCACGCCCGATGAAGTGCTGGACGTATTGCGCTTACAGGTGGGCACATGGAAGAACGGCGAGCTACATCGCGAAAACACGGTTGTCAACATGGCGTTTCCACCGCATTACCTGGTCGCGTTTCATTCCAACGTGATGACCCTGTTTCCCGGTGACATCATCTGCACCGGGACGCCGGGCGCGGTGGTGATCGAGGCCGGCGACGTTGCAGAATGTCGCATCGAAACGCTCGGCACGTTGTCCAATCACGTACGGCGCAGTCCCGGTAAAGGCTACGCAGTACTCGCGTCAATCGGCGTTTGAGTGGTGGCGCATTATGGCGCCCCAGATAGACCGGAATTGGTAACACTAAAAACTAAACGGAGGAGTGCGTAATGTCTTTTCGTAGAATCGTGGCCGGCGTGCTGGCCTGGCTGCCGATCGCAATGTCTGCGCTGGCCGCGGACACGATCAAAATCGGCTTCATCGATCCGCTGTCAGGTACGTTCGCCAACGTAGGCGAGCAAGGTAAACGTACCTTGCAGATGTTGATCGAGGAGCTCAATGCCGCAGGCGGCGCGCAAGGTCAGCAGTTCGAGTTGATTGCGCTCGATAGCAAGGCCAATCCGCAGGAGGCGCTGCTGCAGTTCCAGCAGCTCGCCGATCAAAAGGTGCACTTCTTTTTTCAGGGCAATTCGTCTGCCGTCGCGGGCGCGCTGACCGACGCCGTGTCGAAACACAATAGCCGCAATCCGGACAATATCATCTTGTTCTTCAACTACGGTGCTGTTGATCCCGCGCTTACCAATGATCGCTGTAGTTACTGGCATTTCCGCTTCGACGCGGATGCCGACATGAAGATGGCGGCACTCACCAATTTCATGGCAACCCAGAAGAAGATGAAGAAGGTCTATCTCATCAACCAAGACTACGCATTCGGCCAAGCCGTCTCCAAGGGGGCCAAGGAGATGCTGGCCAAGAAACGGCCGGACATCCAAATCGTCGGCGACGATTTGCATCCCCTAGGAAATGTCAAAGACTTCGCGCCGTACGTCGCGAAGATCAAAGCCTCCGGGGCCGACAGTGTGGTCACC
>JBBRGM010000299.1:0-6002 GCA_038240725.1 Burkholderiales bacterium
GTAGACAAAGCTGAGCGCAAGTCCGATGACGAGCATCACGCCCAATCCCAAGTAGGCTTTCCACATCCCTGTCGTGAGCCAAGTCGAGTAGGCTTCTCGATCGCCGACACGGATCACGTGAAGCTCGGTCTGGTTGAACAAGGCTTTGGCAAATATAAACGTTCCCTCGGCACCGGGCGCGATCAAACGATCGACGTCATCCCACACCCGCACCTTGCGGGCGATTACATCTTTGCCGCTTGCATCTTGGATAGAGATGTAGTCATACGTCTTATGCGTCGCACCGGGTTGCTTAGAAGATTCGCCCAGCGTCTCAATGACTCCAGTAACTGTGGTGATTTTCACGGCCGTGTTCTCGGTAGTTTTCAGTAGCGCGCATGTGCTTGCGCGAGGTGCGACGCGGGTCACGGGCGGATGGCTGCGACACTCGCGTGTACGACTACGAACTTACGGCTTGGAACAAGCCACCTTGAGCGGGGTTACAGGCGTGCGGACGAGAGCCGGCTACGCAGATCGTGTTTCGTACTCATGGCGCAGGCGGCTTTTATCTTGCACTCTCGTGCTGCTGGTCACCCTACGTTCACCACGGCTTTCTAGGCGCTTAGGCAATGACATCTAGCTTCGAAAACTCAAGGTCCAGCAACTGGACACTACAGCGAGAATCGGAGCATCGATGGTGGAGACGCTCGAAGGCCTGACGGGACTAAGGCGTTGCGCGCCGGTCGAAATGTTCACGCTCGGCCTGGCACCCGCGCGCGGCCATCGATTTACTTGAAGGCGATGTCGTATTCGGCGAGCACGCGCTTGACGCCGGCGGTGACGTGCGGCAGGACAGCGTTGCGCGGTTTCCGGCGGCGATGGTTTGCAAAACATCGATGCGATATTCTCCAGATCATGCAAGACCGTGGCACTTGCGATGCTGCTTTGCGCTGAACAGCTGGGCGTGCCGCAGTCTCGCACGGCCTAACGATTACATTTGTAGACAACACATGGAGGGAGGACCAGGAAACCAGCGAAATCCAGGACAGAAATTGCGAACAGCTGTTCCCTATAGCAAGACAGGAGGAGCCAAAAATGAACCGGATAGTCAAACCAGCGGAAGGTGAACGATCGAACGAAAATATCAACAGCGACGATATACATCAATCGGGACAGTCGACACCCGTCGTGTCGAGCGGAAAACACGGAAAACATATCGGGCGTCGCAGCTTTCTTCAAGCCGGCGCGGGGATGGTAGGCGGCTTGTTGGCCGCGAAATCGATGGACGTCACGCAAGCCAGAGCAGCCGGCGAAGTTGCGCCTTCGTACCGAGTCCCCACCTACCGCGATCTCTATGGCGGGAAATGGGAAGACCTCACAGCCAAAGGCAGCGACTCCTTGTACGGACGCAAGATTCTGCGGCAGGAGGATTTCAAGCATTACACCGTTACCACGCGCGACCCGCGCGGCTATGACGTCAAGTTCCACTATGTGAGAGAAGGCCAGGGAGAGCCGCTATTCCTATTCCATGGATGGCCCGGGTTCTGGTGGGACTACTGGATGAACATCAAGGAACTCGCGAAACACTTCGACGTGATCGCCGTCGACATGCGCGGCTACGGCGATTCCGACAAGCCCGGGTATAACGCGAAAACCAACCGGATCGATCTCGACCCCGCCGTCCACTACGATCTCGACACTACCGTGGACGACCAAATGCGTGTTGCGAAGGCGCTCGGGATCGAGAAGGCCTACTGGCTTGGTCATGACTGGAGCTCGCTGACGATGCACAAGTTCGTCAGGCGATATCCGGAGATGGTAAAGAAGTTGGTTTTGTCGAATCCGTTTCTACCGGGAGCGGAGACACGATATCTAAGCCCGGCCTTCCACGCGCATTCGTGGTACGCCTCGTTCCACAGCACACCACTTGCGACCGAGCTGGTCGGCTCCAGCAGGGAAGCCACCAAGATCTATTTCAGATGGTTCTTCAACTGGTGGTCTGCCAACAAGGCGTTATGGACACCGGAAGAAATCGAGATCATCACCGACAACTTCATCAAGCCCGGAAACGTCGAAGGCGGCTTCAGCTGGTATCGCGCTAATCTCAGTTCAGCTGCGAAAGGCTGGGAGCCCAGGGATCACGAACCTACCCACATTCCGACTTTGTGCCTTTGGGGAGAAGGCGACACCTGCGTGATAATCGACTGGTCCGACCTGGTGCCTCAGTATTACCTGAACTTGAAATACATACCGGTGAAGAATGCGGGGCACTTCACGATGCGCGAAGCGCCCGACGTATTCAATAAGGAAGTCATCGCGTTTCTCAAGCAAGCGTAGCTGCTTGAGGGACTAGGTTTCCTCTGGACCCGCAGCCTGACGGCTGCGGGTCCAGCTACGCAGAGAGAAGCGCGGATCTGAAAAGAAATGCGCCAAGGCGTTCACTTGGTGCCGAGGCGGATTTCGCAGATCTGCCGCGCGGAGCGGCTTCTGGCTGCCCTGAAAGAATCGATCTTTAACGTCGCGCCAAGGGCGCGCAACTACGGTCATAGTCGCCAACGGGGATCGCCGCGCCGGCGAGCCCAATGACAGGATATTTTTCGATCAGCACAGTCTCATGCCCCGTCTCATCGACGAAGATCAGCAGGCATGTCGACTTAAGCACTATTGGCTCAGCGCCTTCCGCGATAGTCAGAGTCAGGTTTTGTGCTTATCATTGCCGGCAAGGGGAGATAGAAGCGTTCCGCGCGCCCGGTACTTCCACGTTCCATACGCAGTGGTTGAGGTGACGTTGATATCCAGTGTGTCCTTGGTAACTTGAGACACGGTCGGAGGGTGATCAATATTCCCGTTGTTCTTGGGAAAAATGACGATGCTTGGCGCGTCTTCAAACGGCGGGAGTTGTATGACCAAAACGCCGAGTCGCTTTGCCTCGAACTCCCCTTCAACGATTTCGACCTGCTTATTAGCGGAGTCAGTGTACTTTCCTGAAAAATCCAGTCGATCGCGAATAGCCTTCGACACACGATTGTCCGGAGCGAAATAGAAATAAACCCAGAAGGCAGCCGTTGCAACGATGAACCCATACGTCACGTAGCTCAATATGCCGTCGTTGGCCTGCCCGTTTAGCTGAAGGAGGAAGCCGATCAGCGCGGCAATTGATGCAACGTTTCCCGCAATAAAAAATACTGCATAACGCTCTCCTGTGATGCAAAACGCATCGTTCGCTGACTTGCCGAGAACAATAACGCCACCTCCGCCGCGTCGGCTTAAACGCTGCGGGTAAATGACGTAGCGATTGGCATTAACACAGGGCGAACCTGGCGTCTTGATGTGCTCGACCTGGGACGCTCTTGCCGTGATCTTAACGAGCAGCCGAATGGCATTTGCACATGCAGAGCCGCCGGTCGAATTTCCCAATGTCGCCGTAGCCCGCTAGTCATCGATTGTCGTGCTTCGCATGTCAGCCACCATCAGCTCCGCATAAATGCCGAGCCCCAAAGATTGAGCGTGCGCTCCTCATGCTTCCAGGTTCGCTTGGTTACTTCGTCCGGCACGACCTCGAGCTCGGCAGATAGCTCGATCAAATACCCCTGCGGATCCTGGATCATGAAGAACAAGTTGTTGCCGGGACCGTGGCGACCGGGTCCCCACCACAGTTTGATGTCGACCGTCGCCAGATGATCGGCCCAATCTCGAATGTCATTCCAGCACGTGGTTTCGTACGCATGGTGATCGGGTCGCGTTTCCGGACAGCGGAATACGCCGAAGCTGTGATGTTCGGGATCCGATCGAAAGAAGCCAACGGTAGGCTCGCCGCTGTCCTCGACGACGTAATCCGATACGACGAACCCCAGGTCTTCATAGAAGCGAAGCATCGGAGCGAGGTTGTTGGAAGCCACCACGACATGCTGCAAGCGGCCGGGCAGCTTCGCCGCCCGCAAATCAGCGAGCGGCGCACGCGCGGTAAGCTCAGCGTGGGGAAGGCCGAATACGATCAGGCGCCCGTCGGGGTCGCGTACTGCGAATGCGCTGCTGGTGAAAACCGGGCTTGGGCTCGCGAGCACTTGCTGCTCCCGCGCGATTGCGTGCCGCCGCAGCGCGTCGAGCTGATTGTCTGTTTGAACTCTGAATGCAATGAAGGGCTGTGTACCGCGAACGCCATGGCCAACGACGAGCCTGCGACCCGGCGCCTGCAGCAACAGGCTGTCATCGTCCAGCTTCGTCGGCGACATTCCCAGTGCCGTCTGATAGAAAGCGGCTAAGCGCGCGGGATCGTCGCTGTCGAGACGAAAGTGGTCCAGCTGCGCGGGCCACAGCGGGCCTTTACTAGACATCGCTCATCCTCCGACTAAGTTGGACAGCTATCTACGACGATGTAGCGCTGACGCGATAGCAACACAATAGAACCATACGGCTGCGAGCGCCAAATTGGCAACCGATGTCCGCTGAATGCCGCTGTGAATCTAACGGTGCAAATGCAGTTCAACGCCGATCCGAGCACAATAGCTTTCCGTCATCATTGCCATCGGCTCTTCTGAACATGCAACCACAAATCAGGGTTACGGATGGATAGCAATCAGATCGAGATCACGGTGCGTCTGTTGATCGGCCTCGCCGCGGGCGGGCTGATCGGGTTAGAGCGCAGCTACCACGGCAGACCGGCGGGCTTTCGTACGCACGCGCTAGTTTGTCTTGCATCGACGCTGCTGATGCTGGTGCCGACATACGAAGGCCAGTGGTTTCCGCAGGGCGCTGCGCGTATCACGATGGATCCTACGCGCATGTCTCAGGGCATCATGACCGGCATCGGCTTTCTAGGCGCCGGCGTGATCATGATCGAAGGTTTGTCGGTGCGCGGGCTGACAACTGCAGCGTCGGTGTGGATTACTGCCGCAATCGGAATTCTGATTGGGATCGGATTTTATTTCGCGGCCGTGGTTGCGACGGTGCTCACGCTCGGAACGCTATCGCTGTTTCGTTGGATCGAGAGCCGCATGCCGCATGTGTTTCACGCGCATTTCGTGGTGCGCTTCGATCGCAACGCGACCATGCCGGAAGACGAGCTGCGCGCGCTGGTTGCCGAGCACGGCTTTTCCATCTTCAATTTGAATTACCGCTTGAACCGGTCCGATGGATTTTTCGAGTACCGCATGACGATCCGCGCGAAGCAGCAAGCGCACGTACAGGCGCTGACGAAAACAATGACGTCGCTCGAGCCGGTGATGGAGTTTCGGATTTCGCCGAGCGGCGATTGAGCGATGATAAATCGGGTACGTCGGTGCGCACCGCGCGGACTGTCGGGCGTTAGTCAGCGCGGCCGAAAGCCGTCCAGGACGTCGGCGACCAGTTGCTTGGCGAAACGCGAGTCGAGCTTCGCGTGCTGGATCAGCAGCCGGTACCACACCGCGCCGAAGAACAGATCGCTCATGATTTCCAGATCGGCATCGGCACGCAGCTCGCCGCGCGCCATCGCGCGATTCAAAACTACATGGAGCGCATCCCGTCGTTTGCCGATCAGCACTTCGCGCAGGATGGTCATGAAGTCCGGATCGTAAACCGCGTCGGCCATCAAACCGCGCATTGCAGGACCGGAGATATCGTTCAGCCGTTTGAAGGCGCTGCAGAAGAACGACTCGCAGTCGGCGCGCAGGTTGCCTTTGTCGGGCATCGGCAGTTTGCTCGCCGAGTGATTTGCGTACGCTTCGAGCACCAGCTCGGCCTTCGAGCTCCACCAGCGGTAAATAGTCTGTTTGCCGACGCCGGCCTGCCGCGCGACGCCTTCGATCGTGACCGCGCCATACCCTTCGCGATCGAGAATTGCCAGCACCGCGTCGAGCACGGCGCCATGCGAGCCTTCGCTGCGCGGACGACCGCGAAGCGGCCGCTCGACGACATCCGCCGTCCCAGCAGCGAGCTTGTTTGCGTTTGGGCTGACTCTCATGGTGGTGAGTTGTCCAACGGTCGACACGAACATTGCAGTGTACGCGAGCGATTCTGCGAGCGGGGCGTTTGCTCGACGATTG
>JBBRGM010000300.1:0-6002 GCA_038240725.1 Burkholderiales bacterium
TGGGGTCCGCGCTCAGCGCGAACGTCGGCACTTAACTGGATTCGCAACGCGTCGCCACACCATGCCGTGGGGTTGCTCGAAGCTCGCAGCCAAGTGACGCAGTTCCGGGGCGACGCTTTCGAGAGCGGTAAACAGATTCGATAAGCTGCCGTAACGGGAGAGCGGCATCAGCAACTGCGCGGAAACTGAATTGATTAGGGCGATCTCGCCGTCAAGCGAGGTTTGCGCAAGGCCGACGGGGGCAAGGTGGAGGAACTGGATCAGCGCCTCATATTCATCGGCGACATTCAACGTGTCGCCTTGCACCTACGTTGGCCGGTCCACTAGTACGTAGCGCAACGCACACCCGGGCAACGCCAGCAACCGCAGTTTTACTTTGGTGGGTCGCATACGAAGCGTGAAGACGTAATCGATGCTCTCATCGAGCGCACGGCCGTTCGCCGCCGCGTCCTCAATCGCCGAGCGATCATGAAATTATTCATGCACGGCGCGACCGTGGTGAACAGGGATTGCCCAGCATGCGCTGAGACCCCAGTCCGGCGAGCTGCGACTCGAATGCGTTATAGCGGCGCACTACGGTTTCGGCGTCGAAGCCGATAACACCGAAGGCGAGCGTGTCGTGCTCGGCGTCATCGAGCGCATCGATCCGGGCGCAGATTTCCGGTTGGCTGAAAGCTAGCGATGGCTTGTGCATCGATGGTGTCGTTTTTGTTCGACTTGACGTGCCGTGAGCGAAGCTGTGGCACCGCGCCGAATGCCTAGCGGTCGCCGCGTACGTTCAGCAACTTGGTACCTTCAGCAATTTGCCGCCACGCGCACGCCGCGCTTGAGCAACACCGCGAATTCTTGCGCAGTCACCGGCCGGCTGAAGTAGTAGCCCTGCGCTTGGTCGCATTGATGTGAGGCGAGAAACGACAGCGCTTCGCGGGTTTCCACGCCTTCGGCAACCACGCGCATGTTGAGGCTGCGGCTCAGACTGATCACCGCAGTCACGATGCTGGTCTTCTCGGGCGCCGCGGTGATCTGGCGGACGAACGACTGATCGATCTTGAGGGTATCGACCGGAAATTTTTGCAGGTAGCTCAAGCTCGAGTAACCGGTGCCGAAGTCATCGATCGCCACCTGGACTCCGGTTTTCTTAAGCATTTGCAGGGTTGCTGCCGCTGAATCGGCGCGCTTCATCAGGACACTCTCGGTCAGCTCCAGCTCCAGAGCGTGCGGATCCAACCCCGTATCTTTGAGGGTAGCAAACACACCGTCAAGAAAGCCTTCGTTTCCGAACTCGATCGCGGAGACGTTTACAGCGATCGTGCCCACGCGCAGTCCCGCATCCAACCAGCTACGCGCTTGCTCGCAAGCTTGACGTAGCACCCATTTGCCGATCGGCACGATCAGGCCGCAGTCTTCGGCGACCGCGATGAACTGCGCGGGCGGGACGGATCCTCGGGTCGGGTGCGTCCAGCGGATCAACGCTTCCGCGCCGGTAATCGTTCCCGTACGAATGTCGATCTTCGGCTGGTAGTGCAACGCGAATTCGCGCCGTTCTACAGCGCGGCGCAGACTCTCCTCGATCGACTGCCGTTCAACGGCTCGAGCGTTCATCTCCGGTTTGAAAAACCGAAAATCTTGCCGTCCATCCTCCTTGGCCTGATACATCGCGGTCTCGGCATTCTTGATCAGCGTCTCCGCATCCATGCCGTCGTCGGGATAGACGCTCACGCCGATGCTCGTCGTAACGTGCAGCTCGTAGTGATCGATCGAATGTGACGCCGCCACCGCGTCCAACATGCGCCGTGCCGAAATCGCAGCGTCTTCCGGGTGTTCCAACTCCGAGAGCAGCACGACGAATTCATCGCCGCCCTGCCGGCTTACCGTGTCCGAATCGCGAACGCATTTCAGCAGCCGTTTTGCGGCGGATTGGAGCAATTTGTCGCCGGTCGAGTGCCCCAGCGAGTCGTTGATGTGCTTGAACCCATCGAGATCCAAAAACAATATCGCAACTTGTTTGCGATGACGCTGGGCAAGCGTGATCGCTCGCGTGCCCCGGTCATTGAGGAGCAACCGATTGGGCAGCCCGGTGAGAAAATCGTGCTCGGCCGAATGAGCCATTTGCATGGCCATCGCGCGGGCCGCACTTACGTCGCGAAACACGATTACTGCGCCGGTGGTACGACCGTCACGGTCGTGAATGGGTGCAACGGAATCTTCAATCGGGATTTCCGTCCCATCGCGCGTAAGCAAAGTGCAGTTGCTGGATACGTGCACGACGCGGTCGTGCGCGACCGCCAGTTGCATCGAATTCGGACGCGTGTCGCGATTCGCGCCTTCCACAACGCGAAAGACTTCGTCCATCGGCCGGCCCGCCGCTTCCTGCCGGGACCAGCCTGTCGATTTCTCTGCGGCAATATTTAGGAATGTGATGTTGCCGGAGGTGTCGGTGCAAATTACCGCGTCGCCGATGCAGTTAAGCGTGACTTGCGCGCGTTCCTTCTCCTCGAACAACGCCTCATCCATGACCTTGCGCTCGACCGCATAGCGCAGTGCCCGTAACAGGCCGCGCGCCTCGATCTGGCCTTTGATGAGATGCTCCTGAGCACCTTCTTGCAGCGCTTGCGTAGCCTGCAACTCGTCGTCCAGCCCGGTGATGACCACCAGCGGGATGCGCGGCGCTGCCGCGTGGGCTCTGCGCACGGCGCCCAGCCCATGCGCGTCCTGCAGTCCCAGGTCGACCAATATGATATCGACCGCATGCTCCGAAAGATGTTGCTCTGCCTCACCCATGCTTTGCACATGCGATGTTATGGGAACCGTGCTCGTGCAGCATCCTGCGAAGCCGAAAAGCGTCTGCCGGGTTGTCTTCGATCAGGAGCAGCCGAGTGACCGGTTTCCTAGGCATCCGCCTTATGTCCGCGGCAGCTTGGCACTAGTCATGCAGAAATTATTGATGCTTTTCACCAAGTTCTCGAATGCCGCAATTCGACCGGCTTGCACAGGTAGCAATTCGCCTGCAGCTGATAGCTTTGACCACGTCCGCTTCTGCGTCGGACGTGGTCATCACGACTGCCGGGATCATTTTCAGGCTGTCGTCTGCCTTGATTTGCGCCAGCACCTCGCGCCCATCCATTCTAGAGAGGTTTAGATCCAGCAGAATAATGTCCGGGCGCCGGACGTGGAGGTAGGGCGCCTGTTTCCGGAGAAAAGCCATTGCCTCCACGCCATCCGAAACGACTTGCATGTGGTCGTAGTGTTGGTATCGCGGAAGGCTTCCCTCGTCAGCAGGACGTCGCCGGGGTTATCCCCGATCAACAGGAACTCGATGGGCCCTCCTTCGGCTCCGATGACACTCATGCTTCGCCTCCTGAAACCGTCTGCATAATTTTTGTTTGGATTCCTGTCAATGCAAAACGGAATGTGGAGCCCTCGCCAGGCTTTGACTCAACCGTGATGCTGCCGCCATGGCGCTCGATAATCTTTTTGCAGATAGCCAGTCCGATACCGGTGCCTGCGAATTCCTCCCGTGTGTGCAGTCGCTGGAACATGCCGAAGATCCTTTCGTACTGCGATTCAATTCCCAATCCGTTGTCGCACGCAGAATAACCATCTCTTTTCCTCGGCCCTGAGGGCTGAGATATGCAGTAGCGGAATCTCGGGTCTGCGGTACTTGATGGCATGCCGATGAGGTTCTCAAACAATTGCACCAAAGCGCGTCATCTCCGAGCACGAGCGGCACCGGGTCGTGCGTCACTAGAACACCGTTTTCCTCGATGGCGCCGCGCAAAGCTTACGTTTGGCGAGCAGCGCGCGTGCGAATCATCGGAAGTGCGACGATGAACTGGCTGCCGAGTCCGGTCCCTGCGCTACTGACGACGATGTTCCCGCCATGAGCATCGACCAGTGCGCGCACTACGGTAAGCCCGATACCCAGCCCCACTCCGCTGAAGCCGATCGCGTGCGTTTCTTGTACGAACGGCTCGAAGACATCGGGCACCCCTGCGGCGGTGATTCCTATGCCGCTGTCCGAAATTGTCAGCACGAACGCATCGTCGACCACTTCCACCGAAAGCTCGATCTCACCGCCCACTTGCGTATATTTGGACGCGTTGTCGAGTAGATTGCAGCAAATTTGTACAAGGCGGATCGGGTCGCCGAGGACTGCGAGCTCGCCGGGGGGAATGTGCACCCCGAGATACTGCAGGCGTATATCCATCGCCGGCCTGCACGTATTGACTGCCTCCTCGATGATGCCGGTCATCGGCACAGCGCGACGCTCCAGCCTCAGCTTGGCCACGTTCGCACGCTGTACATCGGGCAGGTCGTCGACGAGGCGCGAGAACTGCACCATTTGGCGCTCGATGAGCGCTTGCACCCGCCGCAGCAGCGGCTCGTCCGCGCGAACCCGGCGAGGCAGGACCGCCACGGAGTGAATTGGCGTCAATGTGTTGCGAAGCTCATGCGCGAGCACCGCCATGAGCTCCATCCGGCGCTGCAGCGCCTGGTCTGCAGCCGCTGTAAGCTGCCCGACACTATGCGCGGCCAACAATACCCATTCATTCGCGTCTTGCAGCAGCTCGGGCCGGCGAGCCTGCAAGGAGCCTGCTTGCGCTAGCTCGAAGTGGGACAACGGCGAGGTCGGTTGCACCGAATCGACTGCAATCGGAGGCCCGTCGAGCTCGTAGGCGAGGCGGCCAACGGCAAAAACAAAGCTGCCGAACCCTTCCCACTTCGCGCGGTACATTGCGCCATCCGCGCGATCGATCAGCGTGTCGGCATCTTCACCGTCGTCTGGGTAGACACTGATGCCGATGCTCGCTTTCAAGTGCAACACGTGATCGCCCAGACGGCACGGGGCCGCGAGCGCCGCGATCACCTTGTGCGCGATTTGGCCGGCATCCGATGCCTGTGAAACCTCCGTGAGCAAGATGAGAAACTCGTCGCCGCCATGCCGGCTGACGGTGTCCACGACGCGAACCGAGGCCGACAGACGTTGCGCCGCGATTTTTAGCACTTCATCGCCGACCGCGTGGCCGAACGTGTCATTGATATGCTTGAAGTTGTTCAAGTCCAAAAACAGCAGCGCCAAGCGGGCGCGATGGCGCCTTGCATTGGCCACCGCCTGCACAAACCGGTCGAGCAGCAACGTGCGATTCGGCAACTGGGTAAGCGCATCGCGTTCCGCCGACCGCGATATTTCTTTCAGTGCTCGCGCGCTCGTTTCCGCGTCCTGTTGCGCACGCAATGAAGAGAGCACCAACCGCTCGTTCGCTTCGACCAGCTGGGCTTCTTGGCTGTTGAGCCAGTTTTTTCTTGCATCACCGCGCTCACGGTGTACGACCGCAAGGTTGGAGCTCACCGCGTCGGATTGCTCTGGCGCGGCAACGATCTCCACAGCGGCATCGGCACCGTCGCTTCGTGCCGGCTCGCCATCCATTTCGCTCGAAGCCCCGGGCACGCTATATTTGCTCTGCATCTTTCGTGGAGCGCAAGGCACCGCCGGCGCTGGGCTTCTTCGTTGGCCTGCCGCCGAGCAGCCCTTCTTGGTCGACGAGCATGGCGCCGATGTGGATGCCGTCTTCCCGGATGCTGAACAGCCGCAGCTCGTTCGAATGCGCGCTTGCGCGCACTTTGACTACCGCCATAACACGCAGCAGTCTGCTTTCGACTTCGATGTAGCGTTGCACGATAATCGCATCCGTGAGAAATGCGGTGCCATAAGGGCTGAAGCGCAGATCGGTGTAGCGGTCCTCCAGCTCGGAGGTCATCATGACGGTGACGCCTTCAGCTGCCAGAGCCATGACCAGGCGCAACATCGATTCGCGAAAGTCGGCGCGAAACGTCGGCGCTAAGGCGAGCTCGAAGCCCGATAGCGAATCGATCACCACACGGCTGGCCTTCAGACGGCGGATCTGGGTTCTGACCAGCCACAGGATCTCATCGATCGAAAGATCAGGCGCTCGGCTATCCACCACGGCAATGCGCCCATCTTCGATCAAATCGGCAATGAT